>DATLIL010000915.1:0-1909 GCA_035539475.1 Polyangiaceae bacterium | reverse complement strand
GGCCAAAGGCCCCCTGCGCGCCCACCTCTACGATCTCGGCGACCACTTCGAGCTCGCCGGCATCGAGCGGCCGGACGCCGGCCGCTGACGCGGCCTCTCGGCGGGCTTCGCCCGCCTCGCGGGGGTTTTGTTTTGCGGAGTGCCTCCGCATGGCGCCTGGCCTTCCGGGTGTTCTGATGGCAAGCCGCGCCTGTTCGGTCAGTTTGTTGTGACTCGGGCTTCTTTTCCGGATCGAGATCTGCCCGTGCCAAGACCCAGAGGTGGTTCCATGCTCGGCCGCTGACGCGGCCTCGCAGCAGACACCAACGGATCTGATCGACTTGGGGTTGGGAACACGCCGGCGACGGCGCTGCCTGTCGCGTTTCAAGGCGGCACGGATCGGGGATGAGCGGCAGGTTCTTGGAGCGCGACAGGCAGCGTGGAGTTCCCCCAGTTTCGTTGACACTTGTCAGGCTGCACACGCCAAGGCGTAGTCAGCTTCGATTTGAGCAGGGGTCTTGTAGCCGAGGGTCGAGTGGAGGCGCTTCCGGTTGTAGAAGACCTCGATGTATTCGAAGACGGCGTCGCGCAGGAGCTGTCGTGAAGGCCAAGCACGACCGTAGACCAGCTCCGTCTTGATCGTCGCGAAGAAAGATTCGGCGACGGCGTTGTCCCAGCAGTTGCCGCGACGGCTCATGCTCACTTCGACGCCGAGCGCGTGGAGGGCCATGAGGTAGTCGGCGCTCGTGTACTGGCAGCCGCGGTCGGAGTGATGCATGAGCCCACGACCGGGATGCCGGCGCTGCACGGCCATTTCAAGCGCGTTTAGCGGCAAGGTGGTGCTCAGGCTGTTGCCCAGCGCCCAGCCCACCACGGCGCGCGAGAAGAGGTCCAGGATGACGGCCAGGTAGCACCAGCCCTCGTCGGTCCAGACGTACGAGATATCTGTCACCCAGCGCTCGTTCGGTTTCGACGCCTGGAAGCGCCGATCGAGCACGTTGGAAACGACGGGGTGAGCCGGATTGGCGCGCGTGGTGACTCGAAACCGCCGCCGCATGCGCGCGACCAGGCCCATGCTGCGCATAGCGCGTTCGACGCGACGTTTACCGACGCGCAGGCCCTCGGCGCGCACAGCGGCCAGAAGCCGAGGGCTCCCGTAGGTTCCTCGGCTCTCTTCGTGCAACTCCTTGAGCCGCTCCCGAAGCTCGACCTCGCCCTTCCTGCGCTCGCCTGGCAGCCGCTTCGCGTAGGCGTAGTACCCCTGTCGCGTGACGCCGAGCAGCCTGCACAACGCTGCAACCGGGAAAGATGCCTTCTCCGCGTGGACGAATGCGAACTTCATTCGCTTTCCTTCACGAAGAAGGCTGCTGCTTTTTTTAGAATTTCTCGATCCATGCGCAAGGTGTCGTTTTCCTTGCGCAGAGAGGCGTTCTCTCGTTCCAGACGCTCGAGCTTCTGCTCTGCGGTCTCGTCACCAGGCGGCTTCGCTTTGAGCGCGGCCTTGGCCTTCTTCGGCTTCTTCGCCATCTCCGACTTCTTGTACCACTCTCGGAGCGCCCAGTAGGACACCCCGATGGACTCAGCCACGTCCGTGAGGGTTCGGTCGCTACTGATCAGCAGGCGTACCGCGTCTTGCTTGAATTCTTCCGTGTAGGTCGGTCGTGAACGCATCGATTTCTCCAGATGCGTGTCAACGGAATCGAGGGAGGCTCAATCCGCGAACGAGACGCGGGTCACAACAAACTGACCGAACAGGCGCCGCTTTCTACCAAAGCACCCGGAAGGCCAAGCGCCATGCGCAGGAACTCCGCCAAACAAAAAACTAGAGAGCGAGGCGGGGCTACGCCCGCCCTCGCGGGCGCAGCCCCGCCGAGCGGCACTTAACGAAGCGACTGGCCAGGGGGCCCGCAGACGCCTGGTAATTTGGCCG
>DATLIL010000914.1:0-7519 GCA_035539475.1 Polyangiaceae bacterium | reverse complement strand
GACTGCTGCCGGCCGACACCGTCGACGCGCGCGTGCACGAGCACGTTCTTGCTGGCGCGGTAGGCCGCGCCGAAGCCGGCGCCCAGGCCAAAACCGGGCCCCGCGCTGGCCGAACACGCAAAGACATCGATGCCGACCGTCGTGGGCAGTTGCTCACGCGTGCCGGTGGCGTCGAGCGACTGCCAGCCGAGCCCCGCGCGCAGGTTCAAGAAGAGATCGAAGGAATCCGCCCGATAGAAGTACGCGCGGGCACCGAGCCAGAGGTAGTCGACGTCGTACTCCACCGACACGCTGTTCAGGCCGCTGCTCGACGTCGCCTTGCCGAGGCCGGCGTGCTCGTACTCGAGCCCGAAGGCCCAGGTCGAGCTCAGCCCGAGCCAGAGGCCGAGCTGCAGGTCCGTACCGAAGTGCTCCTCGTCGCCGAAGCCGTCGTTGAACGAACCGATACGCGCCCCGAAGCCGAATGTGCCTTCGATGCCGAGGCCGTGACCGTCGCGCCAGGCGTCGTACTCGCGCTTGGGCAAATCCGCCTCCGGACGAGGTTGCGCGGCGGCGGCAGGCGCCACGTTGGCCGGAGTCGGCGCCTTCGCCTGTCGCTCGGCGGCGACGGCCTCCGGCGGCGCAGGCTCAGCCGACGGAGCCGGGGGCGCGGGCTCACCTTCGGGCGGCGGAGGCACGGATGCAGCCGTCGTTGGCTGCGCGCTGGGAGGCGGCGGCACCGCGCCAGGCATCGTTCCAGCGCTGGCCGATCCAGCCGGCGCTGCAGAGGCGGTCGGAGCGGTCGCAGAAGGAGACGGCGTGGCCGCCTGCCCGAACGCGAGGCCGACCCAGACCAGAGCGAGAAAGGGGCCAAAAGTGGCGGTGTACCGGGACATCGCGCGCGGACTATAGCCGCTGTGCCTCGACGTTGACAGACGCCGATCCTGCTGCCAGAGTCCGCCGCGGAGAGATGACCGAGCGGCCGAAGGTGCCTGATTCGAAATCAGGTGTACCCGTGAGGGTACCGTGGGTTCGAATCCCACTCTCTCCGCTGGCCCTGTAGGACCGTGGCTCGTTTCCCTCCGGGGCGCGAGCCAGCGGGCCGCACCTGGAGAGGTGACCGAGCGGCCGAAGGTGCATGACTGGAAATCATGTGTACGGGTAACCGTACCGAGGGTTCGAATCCCTCCCTCTCCGCCAAACCCGTCCTCCCTGTGAGGGCGGGTTCTTCGTTTCTGTATCAATCCTCGTCGCCGACGAAGAGGGCGCCGATGCAACCGCCGGGATCGACGGCGAAGATCCCTTCCTCCAGCGTCGAGCCGAAGATCCCGGTGTACACCCCGTAGCCGCAGGGCTGGTCTCGCTCCTTGGCGGTCAGCACCTCGGCCGTGAGTGAGATGCTCGGGTAGAACACAGTGCCGGCACCGAACGGCTCCAGAAACAGCGCCGCACCCCGCAGCGCCACTTCGCGCGGCAGTCGCGCGGTGCCGTAGGCGAGCTCACGCTGGAGCAGCACCGCGACGTAGCGCTCGGCCATGCTGCGGTCCAGGGCGGGAAGGCGCTCGGGATTGAACACGGCTCGCTGGATCCATCGAGGTGTCACACGATGGTGCTCGAGGAATGCGTCGACGACGTCCGACGCATTCCCGGCAAACTCCGTGCAGCGACTGACCGCCACGAAGAGCTCTTGCCAGTCTGCCTGATCGAGCAGCCCGCGGAGCTCGTCTAAAGTGACGTCTACGAACGAGAGCGAGCTCACCGCGACGAGGCTACGCCGGTGCAGCGCCGAGCGCCATGGCTCTCGGCGCGCGACGCTTGGGCTTGTTGCACGCACGCAGCTCGCTCAAACGATAAACGACGGTGCGCCGCGAGATGCCGAGCGAGCGCGCCACTTCGTCTTGCGTCATGCCCGCGGCGTACGTGAGGAGCACCACACGTCGCGTCTGCTCGGACAGGTGCTCGAGCGCCTGCTTCGCGTGAAAGCGCGTGAGTGGTTCGTCGTGGTTCGGGCTCGAGTCCGGCATGATCTCGGAGTCCACCAGACGAGCCTGGAGGTTTCGCCGGCGCAGCACCTTCAGACAGTAGTTGGTGGCGATACGACACAGCAGCGGCACGAGCTCGCTCTCGTCGCTGACGCTGGTCAGGTAAGGACGCACGCGCAAGAACGTTTCGTGCAAGGCGTCCTCCGCCGATGCGCGATCGCGCAGCAGGCGCCGACAGCGCGCGTACACCATGCAACCGTGCGCTCGATAGAGCTGGTGCAAGGCTTGCTGTTCGGCACTGTTGGTCTTGCTCCCCCGTGAGTTTGGAACGCGTGAAGATTCACAAATGGATGTCGTCGTCATTGGCCATGCCCCGGCGCTGCGACCCATGTGGCACACCGCCGCCCAGTGAAGCCCGCGCCCGTGGAAACGCTGGATTGCTGGCTTCAACACCCGCAGTAACGGGAGCGTCACGATCCAGGCAGCGAATGTCCGCAAAAGTGCGAACGAACAAAAATGACGATGACCTGCCTGGAAGCGTTCATTCGGGTTACTGCCAGGCAGCTAGTGGTGCTGCGGTCTGACGGACCGCACCGCTCGGAGGGGCTCACAGCGCGGGACACGCAACGCAGGAATCGGCATCGGGAATGCTGTTCCGGGCTCGCGCGTCGAGCTTCCGTTTGCCCGCTATCGACTCGCTGGTAGAAGCCGTCGCCACTGTGCCTGCCCCCGCCACCGTCGTCGTCGTTCAGGTGACTCCCGAAGGGTCTGCCGCGGAGCACGGCGAGCGCCTGATCACGGCATGCACCCAGGGTTTGCGCCAGGGCGCGTGCGTACTGGCCAGCGGCGCCCAGCGCGATCAGCGCTCCGCGATCGTGGCCCAGGTGGTCTGGCGCGACGATTTTCGCGTCGTGGACATCAAAGTAGGGACGCCCGGATCGTCTAAGAGTGAGTGGATTGCGGGCAAGGTCGCGTTCGATGAGCAGGATGCACCTGCTGATCGCTGGACGACCGCGGGCTTCACGGTGGCTACCCTGGCGTATGACCTCGAGTTGCCCGAGGAACCAGCGGCCACACCGGCCCCCGTACCCGCGCCGCCGCCACCCGCTGCGCCGAGCCCCGAGCCCGCTCGCCCGGCGGCCCAGCCAGCAGGTCCGAAGCAGGAACCACCGCGATCCCCACCCGACCGCTTTCAGGTCGGCATCGGCGGCATGGTGGGTCAGGGCATGAGCGATCAGGGCCTCCGCCTCGGTCCCTGGCTGGCGCTGACCTACGTGCCGGCGTCGTTCCCCCTGTCGCCGCGAGCGCGCGGCAGCATGACCTTCGACAACGCCGACGGGGTCGACGTGCGCTGGTCCACGCTGACCGCCGGACTCGAATTCGGCTTGCCGCTGGGCGAGGTCGTGACCGCCACCGCCGCCGCTGAAGGAGGACTCAGCTTCATTTCTGCGAGCTCGGGAGCTCAGGCGTCGCGGACCGCAGGGTTGCTGTGCCTCCTCCTGGGACTCGAGGCGGCGCTCGGCGGGCCGCTGCGCGCGGTCGTCGCCGGCGAGCTCAGCGTCGGGCCAGCGACGAACGTGACCAGAACCGATCAGCCCGACCTCGTCGATCCCCGCACCAAGCTCGGCGGGCTGGCAGGCCTGGAGCTGGAGTTCTGACGTTGGACGACGATTCTTCGTCCAAGCTGTGCCTGGAAGACCGGGGGTCCGGTGACCAAGGGGCCGTGAACCTGGCTGCCACCGCTGATCCCCCGCTCCTGGGGGCCATTGCCCCGAGGGCGCTGGGCGTCTTCGGGGGCGAAGCGGCGAATGCCGATCCGCTCGCCAGCGAACGCGAGCTCGTGCGCGCACTGCGGGCTCGCGAGGCGAGGGCCGGCGAACGACTCTACGACCTCCTCATCGACACGGTCGATCGCGCCGTCGCACGCACGCTGGGCCCCCATCAGCCCGAGCACGACGATCTGGTGCAGGCTGCGTTCGAGCAGCTGGTGGTGACCCTGGCCGACGGCAAGTTCCGCCACGAATGCAGCTTGAAGTCGTTTGCCGGTTCGATCGCCTCGCACCTGGCGCTCAACGCCATCCGCTCTCGGCGGCGCGAGCGCGTGGTCTTCGACCGGGGTCGCGCCTACGACGACGACGGCGTCGAGCCGCCCGCCTCGGCGCG
This sequence comes from Polyangiaceae bacterium, assembly GCA_035539475.1. Classification (GTDB taxonomy): domain Bacteria; phylum Myxococcota_A; class Polyangia; order Polyangiales; family Polyangiaceae; genus PMG-095. Next base: position 3,395 of record DATLIL010000914.1, on the reverse strand, counting down.
CACGGAGCGCGAGCTCGACGGCCGGCGAAAGCTCGAGAGGTTGCGCATCGAGCTGGCAGCGATGGGCGAGGAGCGCGCGCAGGCGCTGGTGCTGCATCACGTGCTCGGCCACGACCTGCGAGAGGTCGCCGCCATTCTGGGCATCAGCATGGCGGCTGCCCAGTCGCGCGTGGTGCGCGCCCGCTACGAGCTGCAAGCGCGCATGGATCAGGCGCTGGGAGAGGACGATGGCTGACGACGTGAACGAGCTCCTGGCCGGGCTCGCCGCCGAGGCCGCGCCCACTCGTGAGCGCGAGCTCGAGCGTGAGCGGCGGCGCCGCGTCGTGCAGGCCATGAACGAGCGCCTGGCGGCGCGGAGTGGCACCTCGTCTCGCGGCAGCTTTTCTCGCTGGTGGCTGGTGCTGCCCGCGGCTGCCGCAGTCGCGCTCGCCGTCGGGGCGATGCAGCGCTCCTCGCAGCCGAGCGCGCTCGAGCTCGAGCCGGAGCGCCTGCGACCGATCCACCAGCCGGAAGCGCCGAAAGCGATCGAGTCTCCTCCGCAGGATCAGCCTGCGCTCGCGCCGCCCAACGTTGCGAGTGGCGTGCGTCCGGCGCCGAGCAGCCCGCTCAAGGTCGCGCCTCCGCCGAGCGCTTCCGCCGAGCCCGCGCCGGTCGCTCCGTCGCTCGCCGCCCAGAACGAGCTCTTTCAAAGCGCGGTGCGCGCCGAGCGACGGGGCGACGACGCTGCCGCGCTGGCTGCGCTCGACCAGCTCTTGACCCGTTACCCGGGCTCGGTGCTGGCCGCCGACGCGCGGGTACGAAAGTTCCGCACGCTGACGCGCCTGGGCCGAGCGGGAGAAGCAAAGGCCGCCGCCGAAGACTACGTGACCAAGCACCCCGAAGGCTTCGCCGCCACCGAGGCCGGCAAGCTGCTCGAGCCCGAGAAAGAAGCCCCGTCCACGCCATGAGGCGCGGACTCTCGTAACGCGTACTGCCCGGAGCCGTCCGACGCCGATCGCTAGCTCGCTGCCTCAGTCGACCTGACCGAGAACTTCCACCTGCTGCTCCGAGGTGCCCATGTTGCTCAGGCGAATGTGGTTCGCCAGGCAGTTGTTGTCCTCGTTGACCTCTTCGATACCGTTCTCGGGATCCGCGCAGAACTCGAGGCGGTAGAAGCCGTCCGCAACACCCGTGACCTCGATGTACTGGTCGGGGATGTACCAGTCGTAGACGTCTTCCCAGCCGCCCGTGAGGCCCTGCCTGAAATGGTCGCCGGCCTCGTCGCTGTAAGCGGGGAACAGGCAGTCGGGCGCCATGTAAGTCCGCGGCCCGTCGCCCTTCTCGGCCCACTTGTCGATGCGAATGTCGGCGATGCAAAAGCTCACCTTCTGCGCATCGGTCAGCGGAGCCGTACCGAGCTTGGTGCCGGTCTCGTTCGACGCCCAGAGCTCCGTCGTCGCGAAGCTCGAGTAGTGATAGTGGCCGTGGATGCCGTGGAATTCGACCTCGCCACCGGGCTGGTCGGCGAAGCTGCCGTCGCTCGAGTACACGCGCTGCTCGACGTCGAAGTGGTGCTCCTCGCTGCCCGGCGGGATGGTAAACGAGAGCTCGAGAGGACCCTGCGCCTCGTTGGCGATGATCTGATCGAAGCGCAGGCAGTTCTGCGCGCCGTCCTCCTCCATCTCGGAGAGGAAACAGCTCGAGCCGGGCGGCGGATCGGCCTCGAAGATCGGGAACGACGGCGTGTCGAAGCTGATGCGCTCGGTGCTGCGGAACGCGAGATCGGGCAACAGCCGCCGAGTCGGGTGGATCGCCGGCGAGAACTCCACCTCGGCGAGGGCTTCGTAGCTCAGCGACTCGCTGATGTTGTACGTCGGCTCCCAGGCTACCCAGACGTCATACGTGCCGTTTTCTGGCGCGGAAATCAGCGCCGACTGGGACGTGGCGATGATGCCGGGCGACGCGGCCCGCAGCGCGCCGTCCTTGTAGACCCAGAGGTGCAAGGTGTCGAACTCGCCCCGCCAGCGCAGCGCCACCTGCACACCACCCGAGCGGTTGTGGCTACTGAAGGTGCCGGCAGGCAGGTTGATCTCGAGCTGGAAGTGATCGCAGGGAACGCCGGCACACTCGGGCGGCTCGCCGCCGACCGGCGCATCTTCCGGACCCACGGTGCCCGACCAGAGCAGCGGCGACTGCTTGCTCTTCAGGACGCCGGAGCCCGCGCTGAGCGCCTGCTCGCTGGTCTCGGTCGTGGCCGGCGCGCTGCTGCACGCGGCAACGCCGAGGCCAAACAGGAAAATCATCTCGCGTTCGCGGGCAAGGATCGATGTGCGCATTGGGATCACCAGGAAAGCTCCGCTGGGAGGCGTTCGTTTTAGGTGAACAGCGTTCGTTTTTCACGAACGAATCAGCGCTCGAAGCCTTACAATTGACGTCAAGCTGTCATGACAACTTTGCGCGTCCTCGTCACCGCATTGCCGTTCACTGCTGCCTTCCTGGCGGCGTCCGCTGCTCACGCCACGCCGCGCCAACCGACACACGTCGCTTGTGTCGGCGACAGCATCACCGCGGGCGCCGGAGCCTCGGACAACACCAAGAACTATCCCGCGCTCCTGCAAGGGCTCTTCGGCGACGGCGTGGAGGTGAACAACTTCGGCAACAGCGGCTCCACGATGCTGTCTGCCGGCTACGGCGACAAACCGTACTGGGATCAGGCCGAGTTCAACGGGGCCACGACCTTCGTCAACTCCGCGGGCGCTGACGCCGTCGTCAGCGTGGTCATCGTGCTCGGCGCCAACGACTCCAAGCCGTTCAACTGGACGCCCGACGGCCAGCCCAAGAACGACCAGCAGTACCTGGACGACTATCGCGCGATGGTGGACCACTTCGAGTCGCTCACGCCCAAGCCCGTCGTCTACCTCGGCTTTCCGCTGGCGACGACCGACGCCCCCTGCTGCAGCATCAGCGGCACCGTGATCCACGACGAGCAGATCCCGCTGATCCAGCAGCTGGCGATGGAGAAGCACCTGCCCATCATCGACCTCAACACGCCGACGGCGGGCCACGACGAGTACTTCGGTGACGGCGTCCATCCGAACGACGCCGGCTACGTGGTCATGGCCCAGGCCGTCTACGACGGTCTGCTGCGCGAACCGACCGTGACGCTGACGAGCCCGGCGGCGAACGCCATGCTGCCGACCCCGCTCACGCTGCTGGCCGACGCCTCGGGCGACACGGTCGAGATCGCCAGCGTCGAGTTTTTCGAAGGCGCCACGTCGCTGGGCAAGGTGACGGCCGCGCCCTTCTCGCTGATGTGGCCGGCCAGCGCGGGCACGCACCAGATCACCGCCACTGCCGTGGACTCCACCAGCGCCTCGGCGACGACAGAAGCGGTGACGGTCACCGTTCTGGATGGC
>DATLIL010000913.1:0-14950 GCA_035539475.1 Polyangiaceae bacterium | reverse complement strand
CGTCCCTCGAGCCAGGGCGAGACGATCGCCTCGTCCTTCTGAAGTAGATCCCTCCACATTGTTTCTCTCCTTGTTCAGGGCTCAAGCCGCCCAGACGGGCTTCTTGAGGATCTCGGTCTTGAGGATGCGCTCCGCGAGCGTCACGCGGTCCGAACGCTCCACCGGGGTGGAAGCGATCAGCCTGCGCAGCACACGCGGAATGGCGTACGGATCGTCGAAGCTAGCTTCTTCGATCCGGAAGCAGGGAATGCCGAGCTTACGCGCCGTGTCCCGCACGGCGACGTCTCCGACCGCACCACCGACCTTCACCAGGCCGAAGGCGAGCGGCCGGAGGAACGAGCGCTCCACTGCCGTTTCGAACGTACCTGCCTGCTCGTCACCCACGAAGACGAAGAGCGTGTCCTCGTCTTCCTGCGGCTTCACGTCCTGGAGCGCGCGTACGCCCGCTCCGTAGTCCGTGCCACCGCCGGCAGTGATGCCGCGGAACGCGTTCACCACACCCGCCGCCGAAGCGTGCTGGATGGTGAGCGCACGTCCCTGGGTGTTGAACACCGCCACGTGCAGCCGGTCGAGCGGGAAACCCTGCAAGAACTGGCTGACGTAGCGCTTGGCCTTCTCGATCGATGCCTGCATCGAGCCCGAGATGTCGACCATGAAGTAGACCCGCAGCCCGCGCATGACCTCGGCCGCCGCCTTCTTCACGGCGGCGTCAGCGGCCTGCTCGAGCGTCTCGCGCGCCTGCTTCGAGCGCACGCGCACGGCGACGTTCGCCGCCCGCGCGTCCTCGGCCTGCCTGAGCGCTGCCTCCCACTTCTCGCGGATTTCCTGGACCTTGAACAGTCCGAGCTCCTCGAGCGTGGGCGAGAGGATCACGAGATCCTTCGGCGACATCGAGCCGGCTTCGATGGCCGCAGCCACCACGGCGCGCGTCAGTCCGAGCTCCTTGGGGAGCAGACCGACGATGCGCTTGAAGTTCGGCTTCTGCCGCACGATGCGCTCGCAGATCGCCTCTTCCGACAGGCCCTGCCACGTCTCGGCGCTCGCGACGCGGAGGCCGATCGCGATACCGCGCCGGCCGTCGTCCGCCTGCACCTGCTTCCAGCGCAGCGCCTGGAAAAACTCCGGGCTCTGCGGCTTGAAGCCGGCACGACGTGCAAGCTCCATCACCGACCGGCGGAAGCCGGCCTTGACCAGACCCGCCAGGAGCTTCGGGTTCTCCTCACGGAAACGCAGCCACTTCTCCACCGCCTTCGTCCAGCGGCCGAGGAAGGGACGACGTCCCGAGCGACCGAAGCCGAGCTCGCGGTTGACGTCCGCCACCGCGGGCAGGCTGAGCAGGTCGTGGATGCGCAGCAGGAGCTTCGGGTTCAGGTCGTGACCGTTACGCTCGTAGAGCAGCATCATCGCCTCGCCGACGTCGCGGAAGTCGTCATCACTGAAGACCACCTTGCCGTCTTCGAGCACCGGATCGCCCTTGCGCGACTGCACGAGCATGAAAGCCGTCAGCACGACCTTGAGGTCGCGGTGCTCGTCCGCGTAAGCGAACGATGCCCAGCGAGCCGCAAATTCGTTGTCGAGCTTCCAGATCTCGGCGACCTGACGGTACATCCAGGCTGCGACCTCCGGGAACAGCCCCGGCGCACGGTAGCTACCCACGTTCTTGCCAAGGTGAACGATCGAGTTCGAGTCGAGTAGCTGTCCGACGGGCACGCGCCGCGTCCTCGCGCCGACCTTGTCGAGGCGGTAGACGTTCTTCACGCCCTTCTCGAGCCGGTACGTCACCGGCAGCCAGCGCAGGCCGACCACCGAGCTCGCGTCCGGCACGACCATGCCCGGCCGGTTGTGCACCAGGTGGTCACTGTAAGCGAGGACCGCCTGCACGATGCGCTCTGCCGGTCCCAGGTTCTCGTTCATCATTTCACTACCCTCCTGCGCTCGCCGCGCTGCGCGCGGCTCGCTTTGGTTCTTGTTTTTGGCGAGTTCCATCGGGGTGGGGTGGCGCGTCGCTTCCGTCTTGTTGGAAAGCCGCGCCGGTCTCGCCGGTTTGTCGTGGGGTCTTGCCCGCCCGTGCCGATCGAGATCTGTTCTGACCAAGACTGATCGGGTCGTCGCGGCTCCGCTCGCTTCGCGAGCGTCGCGATCCACTGGGTTACGTCTTGAGACGGCGGGGGGCGCCCTGAGCCCCTTGGAGGATCCCCATGGGGGCGGGATCAGGTGGAGCTGACGAGAGTCGAACTCGTATTTACCGGGTGCAAACCGGGTGTTCTCCCATTGAACTACAGTCCCGTATTGCGCGGGAGGAGTGGTGAGCTTCTCCCGCGACTTTTGGAAAAATCCCAGGCGCGCGCGCTTCGCGCTCCACGGCGCTACGCGCGCGGGCCTGGGGTTGATTGACGTCGAGTTTTCAAAGAGCGGCGCCCTGTAGAGGGCACACGTCTCCGTGCGAGCGATCGAGCGATCGCATCGTTTTCTGCTGCGAGAGCAGACAAGCTCCGAGGAGCCTGGTTCCGGACTCAGGATTCGAACCTGTGTTTCCGAGTTCAGAGCTCGGCGTCCTACCAGCTAGACGATTCCGGAATACTGGATACACGTCTCCCGATCAGCGCGTGAGTGCGCAAGACAGACGATGAGCGTCAGTCGTGAATCGAGGAGAGGCTTGTTTTGAGCAGTGATTGATTCACATGCCGAGCAGTCGCGAGGCCACAAACGCCGAAGGCCGCCTGGGATTGCTCCGAGGCGGCCTTCACAACGTTCTCTACGAACGATGCAACGACCGCCTAGGTATCGCCCTCCAGAGCGATGGATCCGCTAGAACCTAGGCAAAACGGCTGATTCGCGGCGCTACCGCACACGGACGCCGACCAGGCTGCGGTGAGCAGCTCGGGGTGTCGTGGTTGATAGCTTCGCAACGTCATCGAAATTCCAACTCCACAAAATGGGTACGCGAGTGCGCCGCCCAGGTTCATCAATATGAAGCACTCAGACGGATCTCGTCAAGTAAAAATCTGTGCGCAACGCGTTTTGAATATCGACTCTTCGCTCTTCGAACCTTGGCGCGTGTTTCCCCACAACACGTGCAATGGTCGATGAGTCGCGACCGATGCTCGAGCTCGCCGGAGGAGCACACGCTCGGGTCGGTGCGGCTGCTCGTCGACGTCCCCGACATTTGGCGGCGACTCTGGTGTTCGACTTGCATCACTTGCGGGCATGCAAACCGAGACCAGAAGAGTTACGGGCAGGACGCTGCCCACGCTGCGCGTGACGAGCTCCGCGTTCGCGGACGGCGATACGATCCCGCGTCGCTACACGGCTGACGGTGAGAACGTGTCACCACCGCTCACCTGGAGCGACCTCCCGCACGGCACGCAGAGCCTCGTTCTCGTCTGTGACGACCCCGACGCTCCTTCGGGCACCTTCGTGCACTGGCTGGCCTGGGACATCGAGCCCAACCTGCGCGAGCTCCACGAGGGCATGGCCCCGCTGACGCGCGACCTGATTCAGGGCAAGAACGGCTTCGGCGAGGTCGGCTATGGCGGACCGAGCCCGCCTCCCGGCAAGCCGCATCGCTACTTTTTCAGGCTCTATGCCCTCGACTACCGGCCCGAGCTGAAGCCCGGGGCAAAGCGCGCCGAGCTGGATCGCGCGATCGAGGCACATGTGCTCGCCGAGGGCACCCTGATGGGCAAGTACGGGCGTTGAAACGACAGCGACTGGTTTCCGCGGGCAAACTAGGTCTAGGATTCGCCGCGCATGTCCCCGGCGCCCGATCTCGACCTGCTCGACAGCCTCACGCGCGATGAACTGATCGAGCGCGCGCGGGAGCTTGGCACCAATCGGCCCGAGGTGATGACGCGCGTCGAGCTGCGCGACGAGATCGTACGTCTGAGCGAGCCCGACGTGATGGCGCAGAAGCGACAGCGCGGCTGGCTGGGCGTGGCGCGTGACCTCGTGGCCAGCGTGGTCGAGTCTGGGCTCAACATGCGCGACGCGGCCGCGAAGATCCGCGGCGAACGTGGCGAAGACCTGGTCGGTCCTCCGCCGGTGGCCACCGTCACGCTGGCCGAGATCTACATCGCGCAGGGCCATCCGGATCGCGCGCTCGGCATCGTCAACGAGGTCCTCGATCGCGAGCCCGATCACGCTGCGGCCCTGGCGCTGCGCGAGCGCCTGCGCGCCAAGGAAGGAACAGCCGAGCGCCGCCGGTCCAGGGTCCCGGAAGCGGAGCCGGACACGACGCCGCCGCCAGAGCCGGAGCTGGCTCCGGTCGAGATGGCGCCCGCACCTCAGTCGGTGTTCGAGATCGTGCCGCAGCCGGTCATCGAAGAGGCTCCGTTCGTCGAGCTCGCCTGCGTGCTCGAGCGCGCGGCGACGGGCTGGACGGCGCGGTGGCAGGGCGCGACCCAGACAGGGCTCGTCTTGCGAGTGGCAGCATTCGTCGCGGGCAAGCCGAAGCCGCAGCTCATGACTCACGACGTGGACGTCGCGAAGGCCGAGGGCAGCGCGAGCCTACCGACCCTTCCTCTTCATGCGATCGTGCGTGGGGCCGTCGGCACTCTCGACGGTGACACGTTTCGACCGCTCGCCGTGGCCGTGGTGATGGACGACGCCAAGGCGGTCTATCGGCCGCCAGGGCAGGGCACGACTCCGCTCGAGCGCGCGATTTAGTCCGCAACTCGCTCCGGGCCTGACCGACCCTGGGTTGTGGCACGCATCATCCGGGGCTTGGGGATTGTGATCGTGGCGTTCGCGCCGAGGGCTCTGGCCGAGCCGCCGGAGCTCGTGGCGGTGGCCACCGAGCGGGGCACCCGCTTGCAGCTCGGCGCCAAGGTCGTGAGCGGCACGGTGCAGCGAGAGGTGGCGGGCTTCGTAGCGCTGACGTTGCCCCTCGACGAAATCGCGGCCCCGCGGCAGCTGGCGCAGCAGGATGTCGAGCCGCCCGACGACGAGGAGGAAACCCCGCCGGAGCCGGCGCCCAGGCAGCCCGCGGCTCCTCCGGCCAGAGAAGCGCCACCAAGACCGGCGCAGGACGAGCCGGTCGATCCGCGAACGTTTCTCGCGCTAGTGCGTCACGGAGTGCAGCAGGCCCTGCTCGTCGCCGGGCTGCCCCGCGACCGCCAGGAACTCGACGGGCTCGCCAGCCGTGCGCGCACCTCGGCCGCGCTGCCCGAGCTGCGCTTGCGGGCGGCCCGCTCCAATGACGAGGCCCTGCGCCTCACGCCGACCAGCGACGATCCCTACCGTTACAGTCTCGCGGGCGGTACGGACCTCCTGCTCGAAGCGACCGCGACCTGGCGGCTGGACCGTCTGCTGTTCGCCGGTGAGGAGGTGGCCCTGACGCGGCTTCGCATCGAGCGCGACAAGGCCGAGGCCGCGATCACGGCGCGCACGCTGCAGCGCCTCTTTGCCTGGCGCCGCGCCCTGATCGACAGCGTCGACTCGCGCCTGGACGACGCAGCGCGGACCGAAGCGGCGCTGGTGGCCTGGGAAGCCCGCGCCGAGCTCGACGTGCTGACGAACGGCTGGTTCTCGGAGCGATTGGACGAGCTCGGCCTGGGCGATGGATCCGAGGGCCGAGATGAGCTAGAGATCCGCGCCCATGCTGGCCGAAACCAGGAACAGTCTCCAGGACCTCCAAAGGCGCGTCGACGCGCTAAGGGGGTCTCTTTGACGTCCCGGCCTTAAAGCGAGAGATCGACGAGCTCGACTCGATCGCAGCCGCGCCGGACTTCTGGAACAACCAGGACAAGGCGCAGGCGCTGATGCGCAAGCGCGCCGCGGCCACCGAGAAGCTCGAGCTGATCGAGAAGCTATCGCGCGAGGTCAACGACTCCGCCGAGCTCCTCGAGCTCGCCGCCGCCGAGAACGACGAGAGCACGATCAAGGATCTCGAAGGGCAGTTGCCCCAGCTCAGCGCGCGTGTGCGCAGCACCGAGCTCCGGCGCATGCTCTCCGGCCCCGTCGATCACGCGAGCGCCATCGTCAGCATCAACCCGGGCGCCGGCGGCACTGACGCCAAGGACTGGGCGGAGATGCTGCTGCGCATGTACCTGCGCTGGTGCGAGAAGCGCGGCTACAAGACCGACGTCATCGACTTTCAGGTCAGCGACGAAGCGGGCATCGACGGCGCTGCGTTCACCGTGACCGGGCCCAACGCCTACGGCTACCTGCGCGCCGAGAAGGGTGTGCATCGCCTGGTGCGCATCAGTCCGTTCGACTCCAACGATCGCCGCCAGACGAGCTTCGCTGCCGTCGACGTCACGCCGGACGTGGAGGACGAGATCAACATCGAGGTCAAGGAGACCGACCTCGAGATCACGACCATGCGCGCCGGCGGCAAGGGCGGTCAGAACGTGAACAAGGTGGAGACGGCGGTGCGCCTGCGCCACCTGCCCACCGGCATCATGATCGTCTGTCGTGCCGAGCGTAGCCAGCACCAGAACCGGGCCATGGCGCTGAAGATGCTCAAGGCCAAGCTGTACGAGATCGAGGAGCAAAAGCGTGCCTCCCTCGCTGCCGCCTACGAGGCCGCCAAGACGGACATCGGGTTCGGTAACCAGATCCGGAGCTACGTCCTACAGCCCTACCAGCTGGTGAAGGACCTGCGTACCGAGTACGAGACCGCCGACGTGCAAGGTGTGCTCGACGGCGAGCTCGACCCGTTCATCGAGGAATACCTCCTGAAGAACGCCGAGCAGGGGAAACCGGCCCAGGGAGCGTAGTGGACACCTAGCCAGCCTCGCGCTATTCGCCGGGCGACCATGGATAGCAGCGAAGAGGCTCTGGTTGAGGCGCGCCGTGCCAAGGCCGAGCGCTGCCGCGAGCGCGAGCAAAACCCGTTCGCCAACGACGTCGATACGAGCGACCGCAGCCTGGTGCATGCGCTGCGCGGTGAGTACGCGAGCGCCCTCGTCGACGAGAAGGAGCAGCGCTACGACGCCGACAAGGTAGCGGCGCTGTCCGAGGGTAAGCGTTACCACCTGCTCGGCCGCATCGTGAGCCGGCGCGGCTTCGGCAAGGCGAGCTTCTTGCGGCTGCGCGACGTGTCCGGAGAGATCCAGCTCTTCGCCAAGCAGGACGTGATGGGGCCGGCCTTCGCCGCGCTCGAGGACATGGACATCGCCGACCACGTCGAGGTGCGCGGTCGCGCCATGGTGACCAAGACGGGCGAGCTGTCGCTCGAGCTCAGCGAGCTCAGGCTGCTGACCAAGGCGCTCCTGCCGTTGCCCGACAAGTGGCATGGCCTGACCAACGTCGACCTGCGCTACCGCCAGCGCTACGTCGACTTCGTCGCCAACCCGGAGGCGGCGCTGGTCATGCGCGCGCGTTCGATCATCGTGCAGGGCGTGCGCGACTTTCTCGACGGGCGCGGCTACCTCGAGGTCGAGACGCCCACGCTGCACACGTTGATCGGTGGCGCGGCGGCGCGTCCGTTCAAGACGCACCACAACACACTCGATATGGAGCTCTTCATGCGCATCGCGCCCGAGCTCTACCTGAAGCGCCTGCTGGTGGGCGGCTTCGAGCGCGTTTACGAGATCGGGCGCTGCTACCGCAACGAGGGCCTCTCCACGCGGCATAACCCCGAGTTCACAATGCTCGAGGCCTACCAGGCCTACGCCAACTACGAGACGTTGATGAACATGACGGAGGAGATGTTCCGTCACGTCGACGGCTCGTTGCGCCAGCGCTTCGACGCGCTCGGCCTCGCTGCCGACTACACGCGCTGGGTGGCGGAGCGGCCGTTCACGCTGGACCAGCCGTTCCAGCGCCTGCCGATGGCCGAGGGCATCCAGCGCGCGCTCGAGAAGGCCGGGCTGCCGCTCGATCTGGTGGAACGACTCGAGAGTCTGGCCGTAGCATCGACGCCCGGCGCGCCGCGTAACCCCGAGGCCGACGCGCTGGTGCAGAGCCTGCGCAGCAAGAGTGAACGCGCGCAGAAGATCGACTGGCCCAACCTGCGCCGCGCGCTCGGTCACTGCGGCTCGCAGGGCGAGCGCGTGTTCATCGCTTACGAGTACCTGGTCGAGCCCTTCTTGCCCGACGACTACCGCACGGCGGACGACTCGAAGAGCATCCCGGTGTTCATCGTCGACTACCCCGCGGAGGTCTCGCCGCTGGCGCGCAAGAAGGACAAGAACCCCGCGCTGGTCGACCGCTTCGAGCTCTTCGTGCACGGCAAGGAGCTCGGCAACGCCTTCAGCGAGCTCAACGACCCCGACGATCAGGCCGCGCGCTTCCGTCATCAGGTCGAGCTCAAGGCCAAGGGCAACGAAGAGACGATGGACTACGACGAGGACTACATCGTCGCGTTGCAGCACGGCATGCCGCCGGCCGCCGGTCTCGGCATCGGCATCGACCGGCTGGTGATGGCCCTGGCGGGGCAGCCCTCGAACCGCGACGTGATCGCGTTTCCGCTGCTGAGGCCCGAGGGTTAATGAACTTCGTTCCGCTCCTCTTGTCGGTGGCGCCCAAGGCCACCTTCCAGATCCAGGGTGAAGCGCCCGGTCTGGTGGCGCGCGTGTGGCAAGGTCTCGGCCTGTGGGGCCGGATCGCCGTCATCGCCATCGCCTCGTTGATCGTGATCTGGGCGCTCGTCGCCCTCCTGCGCAAGATCGGCCAGCGCGGTCGCCACCAGCTCCTGATCGCGCTGACGCTCCTCTCCTGCGCTGGCTTCGTCGGCCTCAGCGCCTGGTCGCACTACCTGCCGGACAAGGGCGGCGGCTACTTCGAGCTCTGGCACCAGTTCGTGCGCGTCGGCGGCGCGCTCTGCGCCATGGCCTTCGTGGCCTGCGTGATGATCCTGGCCACGCCGGTGCTGCTCGACCGCACCGAGGGCCGCGGCTTCGTCATGTTCGTGGCGGCGCGTCACGTGCGCGCGAGCAAGAGCGGCTTCTTGACGGTGATCAGCATCCTGAGCATCGCCGGCGTCTTCGTCAGCTCGTTCGCGCTCTGCTCCGTGGTCAGCATCATGGGCGGCTTCGGCGCCGATCTGAAGCGCAAGATCCTGGGCAACAACGCCCACGTGCGCGTCGAGGCCAAGACCGGTGCCGGCTTCCAGCACTGGCGCGAGCTCCTGGACGACGTGCGCAAGATCCCCAATGTCCAGGGCGCCTCTGCCGTCACGGGCGGTGAGGCCATGGCCTCGAGCTCGACCAACACGGCCGGCGTGCTCCTGCGCGGGATCGACACCGCCACCATCGGCAACGTGATCGACCTCGAGAAGAACATCGAGATCGGCAAGTTCGGCTACCTCGACAAGCCGGAAAAGCTGGCCGAGCTGCCCGCCGACGAGCCGATCGGCATCGGACCCACCGGCGAGCTCTACCTCAAGGGGCCCGACTACCGCTCGGCCAAGGCGGCGCTCGATCCGGCGGTGGCCGAGGCCATCATGCCCGACGACATCTACCCCGGCATCGTGCTCGGGCGCGAGCTCGCCAAGACGCTGCACGTCTACGTCGGCGACGAGGTCACGCTGGTATCGCCGCTCGGTGATCTCGGGCCGATGGGCGTGTTGCCGCGCAGCCGCAAGTTCCGCGTGGCCGCCATCTTCTACAGCGGCATGTACGAGTACGACGCCAGCCACGCCTACGTGAAGATCGACGTGGCGCAGAAGTTCTTGGACTACGACGGCCAGATCACGGCGATCGACATCAAGGTGGCCGACGCCGAGCGCGTGGAGCAGGTGCGCCCTGGCCTCGAGGCGCTGCTCACGAGCCGCCCGGACCTGCGCATCCGCGACTGGAAAGAGCTCAACCGCAACCTGTTCAGCGCGCTCAAGCTCGAGAAGATCGCCACCTTCTTCATCCTCTGCCTGGCCATCCTGGTGGCAAGCTTCTGCATCATCTGCACGCTGCTCTTGATGGTCACCGAGAAGAGCAAGGAGATCGCCATCCTCAAGGCGCTGGGCGCCAGCGATCGCGCCATCCTCAAGGTGTTCATGGCCGAAGGCATGATGATCGGCGGCATCGGCACCATCTTCGGCGTGATCACCGGCTACGTCGTGGCCGAGGGCCTGCGGCGGCTCGGCGTGAAGCTCGATCCCGAGGTCTACTACATCGATCGCCTACCGATTTCGGTCGATCCGGTCGACTACCTGATCGTCGCAATCTGCGCGCTGCTCATCACGACACTCGCCACCCTCTACCCCGCCATCGCCGCAAGCCGCTTGCGCCCGGTGGACGGAATCCGCTACGAGTGAGGTCCCAAAGTGGCTGAAGCGCTCGTCATCATCGAGAATCTGACCAAGAGCTTCCAGCACATGGGGCGCACCCTGGACGTGCTGAAGGGGATCGACCTCAACATCTACCCGGGTCAGATCCTGTCCATCGTCGGGCCGAGCGGGGCGGGCAAGAGCACGCTGCTCCACTGTGTGGGCACGCTCGACGTTCCGAGCTCCGGCCGCATCCGCCTGGGCGGCGAGGAGCTGACGCGCATGTCGAGCGCGCGGCTAGCCGCCGTACGCAACCGCGACATCGGCTTCGTCTTTCAGTTCCATCACCTCCTGCCCGAGTTCACCGCGCTCGAAAACGTGATGATGCCGGGCCTGATCCAGGGCCGCAGCAAGCGCGAGATGGAGAAGCGCGCCATGGCCCTGCTCGAAGAGGTGGGCCTCAAGCCGCGCGTCACCCACCGTCCCGGCGAGCTCTCCGGCGGTGAGCAGCAACGCGTGGCGGTGGCGCGGGCCCTGGTGCTCGATCCCAAGCTCTTGCTCGCCGACGAGCCCACCGGCAACCTCGACACCGCGACCAGCGACGACGTGCACGAGCTGTTCTTCGAGATCAATCGCCGGCACGGGACGACGATCATCGTGGTCACGCACAATCCCGCCTTCGCCGAGCGCATGCCCCGCGTCGTGCGTATGCGTGACGGCTTCGTCGAGCTCGACGACGTGGGCAAGGCCATGGCGCCGTCCGCGGCTCCGGCCGCCGCTGCGGCAGCGACGCCCGCCGAGAGCTTCTCTGCCTCGCTCGAGTCAGAGGGGGAGGGCGGAGCGACGGGCAGCCCCGCCGGCCTCGCCGCCGTGGCTCCGAGCGAGCCCGACGCGAAGAGCTAGCGCGCGAACGAAAAGGCTGCCCGCACGCCCGTGTAGCCGATGGCGTTGGCGCTGATGCCGTCCACCGGCGGCGCGTATTCGAGCGTGAGCGACGCGCGCGCGTTGAGGCTCTCGAGCTCGTGCACGAGGAAGAGCGAGAGGTTCCAGAGCCGCTGGCCGCTACCGGCAGCCACCTCGCCGTCGTAGCTGGTGTCGGCCTCGAGCGTGAGCGAGGTGTAGCCTCCCACGCGTAGCTCGGGCACCAGGGCGTGGCTGAGCCCGAGCACGAAGAGCGCGCGCGGACCGAGCTGGCGCTCGCGGCCCAGGGTCGTATCCGGCGCTCGCACGCCGAGCTCGCCGAGCGCCTCGAGCTGCCACGCGCCGGGCAGCGAGCGCACGAGCTCGAGCGCGACGGCGCTCTCGGACGTGCCCAGGCCGGTGCTGGCGGCGCGATTGGGCCCGGCTTCGGCGGTGGCGGCCCCGAGCGAGCCGATCAGCGCAGCCGCCGGCCAGGGAAAGTCATCTTCGTGCGGCATCGGCTCGTCGGCGAAGTCCCAGCGCGCTCGTGCGTGCACGTCACCCATGCCGCTGTTCTCGTCGGCGAACGAAGGGGTCGTCACGCGCGCGCTCACGAGCTCGCCACCGATGCTGACCTCCCAGTCCGGGTGCACACGCAGCGCCAGCGTGAGGCCGAGCGTCTCACGGCTGAAGCGCTCGCCGGCGCCGAGCACGTGGTACTCGCCGTCTCCGTCCCACACACCGTGCCCGAGCTCCGAGACGCCCACCAGGCCGACGCCCCAGGTCTCGTGCGAGAGGGTGAGCGCCGCCGAGGGGCTGCCCACCCCGCGGCAGGCGCAGGCTTGGGCCGCGGGAGCTCGGGCGAACGCCGCGAGCGCGAGCGAGCAGCAGAGGAGGGCTCGCAACATCTTCAGGGCACGTCGATCGAAAACTCGAGGCGGTCACTGACCTCGTCGATCGCGAGCTCGAAGCTGAGGTCCCAGCGTCCCACCATGAAGAGGTCGATGCTGACCTCGATCGGATCGCCGGGAACGATGGTGCCTTCGCTGCCGTGGCCGTGCGCCACCATCAAGCCGCTGGCGCTGGTGATCTCGGCCTCGTCGTGGGTCAGGCTCACCAGAAAGCGATTCTCTCCGCGCCGCACTTCACCCGCTGCGAAGTCGATATCGGCGATGCACAGCCCGCCCTCCGACTCGACCTCGAACGGACCTCCGGCCGCGTCCGCGGGAGCGGGAGCCGAGCAGCTCGAGACGAGCAGCAACAGCGGCAGCAGGCTGCGCATGCTCAGCTCGTGCTCGAGTTCTGCTTGAGGGGCAAGCAGAAGACTTCATCGCCGTCGCTGACGCCCAGGTGAGCCCTGACGTCGTCCGGGATGCTGATCGTCGTCCCAGCCAGGGACACGTCGCTCGCCACTGCGCGGAAGTACGGAGGACCGTTCACGTCGCGGCCAACGAGCGCGCGTACCTTGCCGGCGCCCGGCTCGCCAGCGCCGACGCGCGGGCGCACGGTGTCCCTGAGCAGCGTGATCTCGTCGGCAGGGGCGATGAAGTGTGGTCCGCCGTCGAACGGGTCGATGCGCTTGGCGTAGCGAAAACCGACGCGGCGCAGCATCTTTTCCACGCCCCGGGTCTGGGCGCCGACCTTGCCGATCACGCCCTGCGCCTCGGGGCTGAGCAGAGTCGCGTACACACTGCCGTTCGGAAACAGATCGCGCACGAACGACTTGTTCTCGCTCGAGAGCAGATCGGCTTCGGCGTAGCTCATCCCGGTGAAGCGACGGCCGAACGCTTCCCACAGGTGGCTGGTGCCGTCGGGCTCGAGCGGCGGCAAGAGCTCCGCCAGGATCTCGTTCCTGAAGAGCTCGCGGTGTGTCGAGATGTACAGGAAGCGCACGTACGAGATGAGAAGCCCGAGCTGCTCGGCGCCGCGACGGTACTGCGGCGCGACGATCAATCCGCCGATCTCGGTCGGGCCGTCGTACGAGAACCCGATGCGCAGCACGGTGTGCTTGAAGTGGCGGTCGAGCGCGCTCGAGTACTTCTCCTCCTCGATCACGTCGAGGTAGATGTACGGTGCGTCCCTTCGCCCGAGCTGCGCCACGATCATCGACGTGCCCATGGCCGTGCCATTGTGCGCATCGCAGAGCAGGAACACGAACTTACGTCTGCGCTCGGGCACCTCGCCGCGGAAGCTCTTCTCGGAGTGCGCGAGCAGACGCTGGATGTGTCCGCGATCGTTGGGCAGGTTGACGGTGTTGAGGTGACGGGCGAGCTCCAGGAGCGGCTCTTCGTCGCTCGGAGTCGCACCGCGGATCTCGACCTTCACCATCGGGCGGGGACATAACACACGCGTCGCGGCGAGGTTCCGGCGCCGGCGGAAACGCGCTCAGAAGGCTCCGGAGGCCCGGTTTGCTAGAATTTGGGGTCGCGGCCGGCCAGCGAGTCGATCTTCTGCGTTTCCGAGCCACACTTTCGTGATAAGGGAGTCGCCGCTCGCCACATGTCCTGGTCGTTTCCTCGGGCTGAAGCCCTACCCCCCTACGCCTTCGTTCGTACCGACGCGGTCAAGGAAAAGGTACTGGCCGCGGGCGCCGATCTCATCGACCTCGGCCTCGGTAACCCCGATCGGCCAACGCCGCCCGAGATCGTCGCGCAGCTGCACGTCGCGGCCGACATCGGCAAGAACCACCGCTACTTCCCCGGGCGCGGTCTGCTCCCGCTGCGTGAAGCTGCCGCACGCTGGTACGAGCGCCGCTACAACGTGCGTTTCGACGTCGAGCGTGAGCTCATCATCACGATGGGCGCCAAGGAGGGCATGAGCCACTTCTGTCTGGCCATGCTCGATCGCGGTGACGTCGCCCTCGCGCCCGATCCCGCCTACCCGATCCACGCCAGCGCTCCCGCCATTGCCGGCGCCGACGTCGAGCTCTACCCCGCCCGCGCCGACGTTCCCGCGGGGCGCGCCGTGGCTCAAGCCATCGAGCGGCTCAAGGCCAAGGGCCGCAAGCCCAAGCTCGTCATCGCCAACTACCCTCAGAACCCGACGGGCCTGGTGATCTCGCGCGAAGAGCTGAAGGAGCTCGTCACCGTCGTGCGTGACTCGGGCGCCTTCCTGCTCCACGACCTCGCCTACGCCGATCTCGACTTCCACTCGCGCTACGCGCCCAGCATCTTCGACTGCGGCATCCCGGCTGCCGAGGTGAAGACGTTCGCCGTCGAGGTCTTCTCGATGTCGAAGAGCTACAACATGCCCGGCTGGCGCATCGCCTTCATGGCCGGCAACGAAAAGGCCATCGGCGCGCTGGCGCACCTCAAGACGTACCTCGACTACGGCACCTTCGCACCGCTCCAGTACGCCGCCGCCTGGGCGCTCGACAACGGCGAGCGCTTCGCCAGCGAGATCCGCGATCTCTACGGCAAGCGGGCCACTGCACTCGTCTCGGGACTGCGCGCCGCGGGCTGGCCCGGCGTCACCGAGCCGAGCGGCACCATGTTCATCTGGGCCCCCATCCCGGCCTCACTCGGCCAAACCTCGATGGAAGCCACCACGCGCCTGATCGAGAGCGCGCACGTCAGCGTCTCCCCGGGCGTCGGCTTCGGCGCCGGCGGTGACGGCCACGTTCGCTTCGCCCTGATCCACGATCCCCCGCGCATCGCCGAAGCCTGCGAGCGCATCGGCCGCCTCCTCGCCAGCAAGGCGGCGTGATGCGCCTCGCGCTCCTGCTGCCGCTGCTCGCCCTGGCGTCCTCGTGCAGCAAGGAGCAGTCCGCCAAGGAGCCCGCGCCTGCTCCCACCAGCGCGCCCGCGTCCCCCACCGCTCCCGAACCGACCAGCGTGCCTGCTCCCACCGGCGCGCCTGCCACCGCGAGCGCTCCCGAACCCAGCGCAGAGGCGCCAAAGC
>DATLIL010000912.1:0-4314 GCA_035539475.1 Polyangiaceae bacterium | reverse complement strand
GCTCCCTTACGCGGCTCTCCGGTAGTCGTGGTTGCAGGACGCCGAGCATCGGAATGAATCGCCTCGTATCGGATCCGAGAAGGCGTCCTGGGAGGCCGCTGAGGGCCTGGGCAAGCAGGGCAAGATCAAGGCGGCGGTGTTCGACGAGGATGACGCCACGCTCGACGCGATCCAGAGCGGAACGATCGCGGCGACCGTGGTGCAGAAGCCGTTCCAGTTCGGCTGCCTGTCAGCCAAGTGGATGCACGATCTCGCGACCAAGGGTGACGCGGCGAAGAAGGCGCTGCTCGCCCTTGCCGGTCGCGAGGACGGCGGGTCCAAGCCGTACGGTTTGCGTCATCGAGCTCGTACTATCGTGGTGCGCGCGCACGGCGGAGACATCAAGGCCCACACACAACCGCGGACGGAAACAAGTAGCCAGCACACGCTTCAGCTCTACACATGCCGCTCGCCCAGTACAAAAGTGCTTTGGTTGCCCCATTCTCCACACCGACGCCGAGGTCAGCGCATTGCGCAGCGCCTGAGCCCGCGCTGGTGTTGGCTCAGAGCGTGAGCTTCACGACGATCGGGTAGTGATCCGACGGGTAGACGGTGGGCTGTTCGGGGGCGGTCGAGCGAGTGTCGACCAGGCTCTCGGTCGACGTGGCGCGGCGGCTGACGACGAAGTCGAAGCGCGGGCCGCTGCGGCCGCCCTGGAAGCCGTGGAAGGTCCCGGCGTGATCGCTGACGTCGTCGTCGAAGCCTTTCGCGGCGACGGTCGCGGCGGCGTCGTAGTTGAAGTCTCCGACCACCACCGACGCGATGCCTTCGGCGTCACTCTCCGCCGCCAGATCGAGCACGAACTGAGACTGCGGCAGGTTGTCGCCGGCGGTGCTGAGGTGCGTGTTGTAGAAGGTGAACTCCGCGCCGCTGCCGGCGAGCGCGAAGCGCTGCCAGTTCACGTAGCGCGTCCCCCAGGGGTCCATGTTGCCGTAGTTACCGACGTCGACCACCGCGCCGCCGAGCGCCGTCAAGCGCTCCGCACGGTACAGGATGCTCACGCCGGGCGCGCTCAGCACTGTGAACCCCGCGCTGATGTCGGCGACCTGCCCGTCCGTCGCTTCCTGCAAGCCGACCACGTCCGGATCGGCCGCGCTCAGCACCTCGAGCGCGAGCGGCAGTCGCGCCGACCAGTCGTTGCCGAGCGGGGCGTCAACGGCATCGGCGTCGGAGGTGCGTACGTTGAAGGTCAGGATCGTGATCGTCGAGGGCAGCGCGGCCGCCTCTCCCGCAGCGCCGCCGCTGCCGGCGCTCGCCGTTCCGCCGTTGCCAGCGCTGCCCCCGCCACCCGTCGTGGAGGTACCGCCCTCGGGCAGCGTGCCTCCACTGCCGCTGCTGCCTCCACTGCCGGCGCTGCCGCCACCGCCTGCACTCGTCAGGACGCCGCCGCTGCCGGCGCCCGCCGAGCTCGTGGGCGGTGGCAGGTCGCCCCCCGGCGACTGGCAGGCAGACACGAGGCACGCGAGCCCAAGACCCAGAAGTCTCATGGCCGAGACTCGTAATCGAGGCCTCGGGCGGCACTCGTGGGACAGGACGAACTATCGAGCGGTGCTACGAATCGCCGAGTCGCGCTGTGATTTCGGTAGTGCCGCACGGCGCCAATCGCTCGGGCTCGTCCCCGTGTGCATGCGGAAAACTCTGCCAAATGCGGTTGGTTCCGGGTACCCGACGCTGGCCCCCACCTCGGCCACGGTCAGGCGCGTGCGGGCCAAAAGCTCGACCGCGAGCTGCATGCGCTCCTGGCGCAGGAACGCGCCGGGGCTGATCCCTCGAAAGTCCTTGTAAAGGGCGGAAAAACGCGAGCGGCTCAGGCCAGCCTCGGCCGCGAACTCATCGACGCCGAAGGCCAGGCCCAGGCTGCGCTTGGCCACGCTCTCGGCTTTGAGGATGCGCGCTTCCAGGGTCTGGGGCTCGACGTCCTCGCCGTGGTATTCGTGCTCCACGAGGCGCAGCAGCAGATCCCCGAGCATCTCCGTGGCGCGCAGCACGCAGACGGGGCTTCGCTGGTGCCAGGTGCGGACGACCTCGAACAGCCGCTGGCGGAAGAACTCGGCGTGGGGCTCTGGCACGATGACGGGCAGGTCCACGCCCCAGACCTCGCGCGCGCGCGGCTGCAGCAGGTGCTCGCGGTCGCCGAGCTCGGGCTCATAGCCCGTGACGTGCGGGTGGGTGTCGCGCCCCGGGTGGTAAATCACGTCGAAGTGCACCCACACGGGCCGGCTGCCCTTGGCGCTCCACAGGTCCGAGAGGCTGCCGGGCTGAATGAGATAGCTCGTGCCCTGTGCAATAGCGTAGCGACGCCCGTCGACGATGATCTGCTCCTCGCCCTCCAGCGACGTGACGAGCAGGTAGTGAGCCAGGCGGCGCTGCGGCTTGCTCCAGGGGTGCGCGCGAGGCGCGTCGCCGCAACAGTGGATGTACGGACAATACGCTGCGCTCAGCGCCAGCACGGGGCCTCGCCGAAGTTCAAGGGCACGTGCGGATTTTAGCCGAGGGCCCCGCGCCTGTCCAAGCGTGTACCCGAGTCATGGTCCTTAAAGCGCCGTGGCTGTCGCCGGCACGTAGTAGCGCTCCTGCGCGAGGTCGACCCCGCCGCCAAGTTCTTCGAGCACCACACGGTCGACGATCATGAGTCCGCGAGCCGCCATGTCGGAAAACGTGTCCTCGCCGTCGGCGTCCAGCGTGCGATCGGGAAAGCCCCGGCGCGTCCGGTGGATCCAGTAGGTGTCTGACAGCTCGGATTGTCCAAAAGCTGCTTGGACGCCGGTCTTACCCAGCAGAAAGCCGAGCAGTCCACCCCAGGTGGCGGTGGGGTTGTCCGAGTCCCAACCGGCGAGGGTGCCGATCTGGATCGTGCGCAGCAGGTCCCCCTGCCCGTACAGCAGGCTGATCACGCTCGCGGCAAAGTTGATGCCCGAGTCGTATGGCTGGTTGTAGACGTAGCCCGCCGCGCCATCGAGTTGATAGCGCTGGTAAACGGCGTCGCGGCACGCCTCCCAGTCGTCCTTGTCGGCTGCGTTCAGGTAGTAGCTCCAGACGAAGTCGAACATGTCGGCTACGATCGAACCCGCGGGCAAGTGCTGGCGGGCCTCCAGCGCGATACGCTCGAGCTCGGCGCCGCGTGGGGCCTCGAGGTCGACCGTGGAAGCCAGGGAGTAGAGCATCACGTAGAAGCGCGCCGCTGATTCGGCCTCACCGCTGGCGGTGGCGCGGATCGGAAGCGCAGCCATGGATAGCGCCAGATCGGGACGCGCAGGCGCAAACAGGCCGAAGATCTCCGTCGTCAGCTGCGCGTCGATCATCGAATAGTTGGGATTGTTGGCGGGATCGCTGGTTTCGGGGGGCACGAGCCCGTCCAGCATCAGGTAATAGGCACTCTCGTTGGACACCCAGAGGTAGTTCTCGCCATCCGAAGCGTCTTCGTTCGAGTAGATATGTTCGAGCCAGCCGCTCTTGATCTGCTCGCCGCTCAAGAAACTGGTGTCGAGCTCGTCGAGCAGGTGCTGGTACAGGTATTCGAGATCGGTGTCGTCGTCTGCACCCCAAGGGGTTCCCGCGGTGGTCAGCACGTAGCCGATGGTCGGCGAGGGCCCGTAAGAGCCCCAGATGCTCGGCAGGTCAGCGCCGCCCCAGTCGGCGTCGACGTAGAACGGCAGGGTTCCGGAGCCCACTTTGTCCATCTCCGTGACCAGCCCCGTCCAGTTGGCGATGCACTCCCCGAGCCAGAAGCCCTGGAGTTGGTCGAGATATCGTGCCCTGGAGAGCACCCGATCGCCGTCCTTCGGCGTGTACGCGGGGTAGGCGAGCTCCGGGTCGGCAATTCCGGTTGGCGCGTACTCCCCTTGCGGATCCGGGGCGGCGCCGGCTTCTCCACCTTGACCCGCTGCGCCGCCAGTCCCCGCGGTCGTGGCCGAGCCTCCCGAACCGGCTGCCGGCGACCCCGCCGAGCCCATACTCGTCCCGGCGCTGCCGCCGCCCGTGCTTGCCGGCGTCGGGGGCGGCAACGGTGGGGGCTCAGGGGCGACTGAGCAGCCCGACAGCGCGAAGAGCACGAACGGCACACCTCGTTGCATGGCACACCTATCCATCGCGAGCGGAGCGCACGACGGCGGGCACGCTGGCCGCGAAGTTGATCGCTTCTTAAACGACCTGCGAAGCGTGATGCAATTGCCATCGAAGTGCAGAAACAAACTATCGGCTCACGCGACGGAATGCCGAAACCAGGGCGATGACGCTTCGTGAGTCGACGACGCCGACAGTCGAGACGAAGTATCG
>DATLIL010000911.1:0-3178 GCA_035539475.1 Polyangiaceae bacterium | reverse complement strand
GAGCCACGGCCGGATGAATGACACGTTTCGTCATGACCTAAATCGAGGGTCGCCATAGGCGATCCCTTAAGCCGTCCGAAGTAGGGGGGACAGCCGCTTGAAGGAGTCCTCCCGCTGGCGGTCGCGGCTACGGATCTCCAGGAGCAGCTCCTCAGCAAGGATCTCGAGGTACTCGAATGCTTTGCCCGTTGAGGCGAGGATGGCTCGGGCGAGAATGCGGACGTTCCCGCGAAGGGCTCGACTCACGAGGGCAGGCCGAAACTGGGATGCGAGACCTACGAGCTTCAAGAGGGGGCAGAACCACGTCGCTACTGTCCGGGAAAGAGCAAGCGCGATCAGTGATGCCCACGCGAAGATTTGCACCGCGTACTGATCCTTGGAGTTCAAGGCCTCGAGGTTGAGATCCTGCTTCAACTCCTTGAAGACGAGTTCGATCTGCCAGCGCAACCGATAGGTTTCTGCGAGCGCGCGGGGCTTCCACTCGCTCGGAGCCAAGGTCGTCAGGTAGGGACGTTGCTTCTGCTCTGGTCCTGGGACGATGACCAGGCGGCAGCGGGTCTGAATTGGCTGCCGGCCCTTGACATTGCCTGACGTAAGAATGACGTCGAGATCCCAAATTTTGCCGATCCGTTTACCTTCGGGCAGGACGTCACGTAGGCGTATTCCTGCTGAAGAGCGGCGAAGCAAGGCGCGCACATGCTTCGGCCCTCGCCGAGCAGCTACAATCGTCGCGTTCCCGTTGAGCCGCATCGGACAGAGAAAGTGGAGAGAAGCACCCGCGATGGCGGCGAGCCGCTCGTACGCCACGAAGCCCTTGTCGAATAGGAGCAGGGTCCCTGACCGAAAACCGTCGAGGTCGGGAAACAGCTTCATGTCGTGATGGCTTCCTGGAGCCAGCTTGGCGTGGAGAGGAACGAGACCGAAGACCGAGATCGTCAGCAGGACCTTCAGAGAAGCTGCCGCCGCTCTGGCGCCTTTGAAGATGGGTCGTAATTCATCTGCTACTTGAAGGATAGTGCTGTCGATCACCGCGACGTCTGGAAACTTCCGAGTCAGTGCGTGCCGGCCTCGGGTCTTGCCTCGCCACGTCGCGGCAGCGTTGTCGAAGGTACGCTCGAACAGCTGTACCGCAGCCGCGCTCTTGAAGCGCATCTGGAACGGCCGGGGCCAAAATTCGCGCTCTTCGTCGGAAGTCGGGTCGGCAGAATCTGCAAGGATAGCGGCGTGATGGCGTAGGAGCGCCGGCCCATCGACGCCGCGGCATTGCGGTGGCGTTCTCTCGTTATGTGCAAACAACGCGGGAGCTCGCCAGGATGAGCCAGCGCACAGCGATTCTCACACAGATTGCTGGCTTGCGAGGATGGAAGGTGAAGACCGACCGCTGGGAGTCGAAGGACGGGCGGACGATCGAGGCGGTTGCCGGCTACGACGTGCCTGCGGACGCGCGGCTGGTGCTCGTCCTGGAGCGCCGCTGGTCGCCGCGATGCGCCAAGTGCCTCGCGATCGGCGGGACCTGCCACGAGAAGCTCGCGGTTCGCCGCTGGGCGGACCTGCCGGCCTGCGGTCACCCGGTGATCATCGAGTACGCCCCCGACCGGCTGCGATGCAAACGCTGCGGCGCTCGCGCGGTCGAGCTTCTGGCGTGGGCCGACGGGCACCAGCGGCAGACTCGGCGCTTGCAGCATCACCTGGCCCTCGACGCGTTCTCGATGCCGCTCGTTCACGTCTCGACCAAGTGGGGGCTGAGCTGGCACACGGTGCGCCGTGCCGAGCTTTGCGCGATCGACCGTTGGGACAAGACGACGCAGCAGCAGGCCCTGACCATGGTCGGCGTTGACGAGAAGTGGCTCGGCCGCCGGCACAAGCGCAAGGAGAAGTTCGTGACCATCGTCAGCGACCTGGCCACGGGCGTGCCCGTCTGGATGGGCTACGGCCGCGGGAGCGAGACGCTCAAAAGCTGGCTCGACTCGCTCACGGCGGAGCAGAAGGCGGCGATTCGGCTGTTCGCCACCGACATGCACGAGCCGTTCAAGAAGGCCATCCGCGAGGACCCGGCGTTGGCCCACGCCGCACATGTCCACGACCCGTTTCACGTCATCAAGCGCGCCGGCGAGGCAGTCACCGAGCTGCGACGCTCCATCTTCTTCCGTGCTGGGCCCGAGCTGCGTGCCATCGGCAAGGGTACCCGCTGGCTGGTCCTGCGCTCCTGGGAGCGGCAGAGCGATGAGCAGCGCGCTCACCTCCGTCAGCTCTTCCGGCTCAACGGCAAGCTCGCCCGCGCCTATCAGCTTGTCGAGGAGCTCCGCGCCGTGCTTCGGGCGCCAGACGGCAAGAGCCTCTACGACGGTCTCTGGCGCATCCTCCGTCGCACCGAGCGCCGCGACAACGTGCCCATGCGCAAGCTGCACGAGTCCATCAAGGCGCACCTCGACCAGATCGTAGCCCTCGGTGAGCTCCGGCCTCCGACCGGGCGCATCGAGGCCCTGAACAACAATTGGGAGACACTCGTGCGTCGCGGCCGCGGCTACCGCAATCATGCCTACTTGCTCGCCAAACTCCGCTTCATTACCGCTAATCCAGTCCGCAACTCCGCAGGTATCAAGCGCTTCCTCGCGCTCGGCATTCCGACGCCGACGGCGAGGGCAGCGTGAACGCCGAGCTTCGAAACAACCGGCGGCTGGCGCGGGCCTCGGCTCGGGAGAGGCGCCGACCATCTCACGCTGCGAGGGCCGTGTCAGACGCCGCGCATCGCGGTTTCACGCTGCCCCCGGTTTCGACGAACAGCCGGAATTTACTTCCTCGGGGCGGGGAGTCGCGAGACTCCCCGATAACAAGGGCTAAATCGGAGGGTCGCGAATCGCGACCCTCGATTTAGAGGCGGGGCGAAGCCCGGCCTTCAGACGCGCGTGATGCGCTGGCTCTTCTCGAGCTCGGGGACGATGCGGGAGACGCGCTTGAGGACGACCTCGCGCACCAGGCGCCAGAGGGCGTCGTCGTCCTCGGTCTCCGCCATGAGCCCGAGCGGGACGCGGAAGCCGCCCATGTCCGCGCGACCGCCACCGTAGGGGCGACCCTCGCTGTCCTCGCCGAACACGCTCTGCATGAACGTGGCCGGATCGACGCTGGCGCGTCGCGTGCGCAGCGAGCCGTCGATGCGGTCTTCGGCATCGTCGAAGAC
>DATLIL010000910.1:0-3740 GCA_035539475.1 Polyangiaceae bacterium | reverse complement strand
CACTGTTCGAGAGCGAGCTGTTCGGGCACGAACGCGGTGCGTTCACCAACGCCGGCGCGGCCAAGGTCGGCCTGCTCGAGCTCGCTCGCGGGGGGACGGCCTTCCTCGACGAGATCGGCGAGCTGCCGCTGGCCATGCAGGTCAAGCTGCTGCACGTGCTCGAGAGCGGGGAGCTGACGAAGGTCGGTGGCACCCGATCGCAGCAAGTAGATCTGCGTATCGTCGCAGCCACCAACCGGGAGCTCAGCCGCGAGGTGAAGGCAGGCCGCTTCCGTAAGGACCTCTATTTCCGGCTGAACTCCGTGTCGCTCCACCTGCCGGCCTTACGAGAGCGCAGGGCCGAGATCGTTCCGCTCGCGCGCTTGTTCCTCGAGCGGTTTTGCATCCACGCCGGTCTGGCGGTGCCCGAGCTCCTGCCCGAGACCGAGCAGCTTCTGCAGGAATACTCCTGGCCAGGCAATGTGCGCGAGCTCAAGAACGCGATGGAACGGGCTCCGATCCTGGCTGGCGGTGGCCCCATCGCCCCGGCCTACCTGCGCCTCGACGAACAGCTCGAAGCGACCGCCGTTTTGGCGCGTGACGGTAGCACCAAGGTGAGGCCGGCAGGGCGATCGTAGGACAAGGTCGTTCGGCAGTCGCCGTCGATTGTTCTTCACGCCCCGAGGTCCTCGCGTCATCATGAAAAGTTATGGAGGAGCCTCGGCGCCAGCGGTGCGCCGCCTGCAACTGCGCGTCACCCGCCGTCAACACGAATTACACGTTGATCGGCGGTGGTCACGGCTGGCGTTCGCTCATCGAGACCGACGATGAGGGGCGCAAGAAGGTGAAATACTTCTGCAAGTCGTGCTGGGCGAAGCGCCGCGATCCGACTCCGCGAGCCACGTAGCGCGTTCCACGCCACGAGCTACAACTTGCGCCGCATGCCGTTCGCTCGCTCGCGGCGCCGCACCGTTTTCCTCTCCCTGGCCGCGGCGATCGTTGCCCTGGTCGCGTTCCTGGTCGTCGACGGCTGGACCGACTTCGGCAAGGGCGCTCGGGGCGACCGTCTCGAGCGTCTGCGTGCCTCGGCACAGTACCGGGACGGCAAGTTCGTGAACCCGCAGCCGCTGTGGAACGATCTCAAGGGCGGTCTGACCTTCTTCGTCGGCGCCAGCGACTACGGCTCGCCCGATCCGGCGCATCCGGTCCCCGTCGTCCACGGTGACGGCAAGCTGTTCGATGCCGCGCCCGCTTCGGGCCTGCGCGTGACCTGGCTGGGTCACTCCACGCTGCTGATCGAGATCGACGGGCAGCGCGTGCTCACCGATCCCATCTTCGGCGAGCGCGCCTCACCCTACGACTGGGTCGGGCCAGCACGCTGGTACGCGCCGCCGATCCCGCTCGCCAGGCTGCCGCCGGTCGACGCCGTCGTCATCTCACACGACCACTACGATCACCTGCAGCGCGAGACGATCGAGGCCATCCGCGACTGGAACACCACCTTCGTGACCCCGCTCGGCGTGGGCGCGCACCTCGAGTACTGGGGCGTGCCCGCGGCGCGCATCGTCGAGCTCGATTGGTGGGAGAGCAAGCGCGTGGGCGGGCTCGAGATCGTCTGCACGCCGGCCCGGCACGCTTCGGGCCGTCACCTGTTCGACCAGAACAAGACCCTGTGGTCCGGCTACGCCCTGATCGGGCCCAAGAGCCGCGCCTACTTCTCGGGTGACAGCGGTCTGTTTCCCGGCCTGACGGCCATTGGTGACCGGCTCGGGCCGTTCGATGTCACGATGATCGAGGTTGGTGCCTATCACAAGGCATGGCCCGACTGGCACATGGGTCCCGAGCAAGCGGTGCGTGCACACGGCATGCTGCGCGGACGCGTGATGCTGCCCATCCACTGGGGAATGTGGGATCTCGCCGCCCACGGCTGGACCGAGCCGGCCGAGCGCGTGCTGGCAGAAGCGGCGGCGAGGCAGGTCTTGCTCACGGTCCCGCGTCCGGGACAGAGCATCGAGCCCGCACAGGCGCCGCCGCTCGAGCGCTGGTGGCCCCAGCTGCCCTGGCAGACCGCGGCCGAGCACCCCGTCGTCGCCACCCTCGTCGACCGGCCCTGAGCACGAGGTGTAATGTGCCGCGCCTGGCGGCGTCTGCAGGGATGTGCAGCACGCCTGCCCGGAGCTCACAGGAAACGCCATGGTGACACGCCGCGAAGCCCTGACCACCACCGCCGCCGCTGCTGGAGGAGCCTTGCTGCTCGCCCAAACGCGCCCGGCTCAGGCCAGCCAGATCGATGCCAGCGGGCAGGCCTGGAACAAGTCGTACAGCGGCGGTTCGCCGGACGTTGCTCCGCTGCCCCCCGGCCTGCCAGGCCGCGACTACACGCCGACCATCACACCGAACGGCGCCACGCTCCCTTTCAAGATCGTCGAAGGCGTCAAGGTCTTCCACCTGATCGCGGAGGAGGTGGAGCACGAGTTCGCGCCAGGCCTGAAGGCGAAGTGCTGGGGTTACAACGGACGCTGCCACGGCCCGACGATCGAAGCGGTCGAGGGCGAGCGCGTGCGCATCTACGTGACCAACCGTTTGCCGGCGCCGACGACCGTGCACTGGCACGGCTTCTTTCTGCCCAATGGCATGGATGGCGTGGCGGGCGTGACTCAGCCTTCGATCCCGCCACGCGAGACGTACAAGTACGAGTTTACGCTGCGCCAGCACGGCACGCTCATGTACCACTCCCATCACGACGAGATGACGCAGATGGCGCTCGGCATGATGGGCATGGTGGTGATCCATCCGCGCCGGCCGTCGACGGGCTATCGCGTCGATCGCGACTTCGTGATCCTGCTCAGTGAGTGGCACATCAAGCCCGGCGCGGCGCGCCCGGATCCGAGCAAGATGAGCGACTTCAACCTGCTGACGATGAACGCCAAGGCCTTTCCCGGCACGGCGCCTCTCGTTTGCAAGAAGGGCGATCGCGTGCGCATCCGCCTGGGCAATCTGAGCGCGATGGATCACCACCCCATCCATTTGCACGGCCATCACTTCAAGGTGGTCGCCACCGACGGCGGTCAGATCCCCGTGGCCGGTCAGTGGCCGGAGTCGGCGGTACTGGTGCCTGTGGGAACCACGAGGGACATCGAGTTCATCGCCGACGCACCGGGCGATTGGCCCCTGCACTGCCACATGACCCACCACATCATGAACCAGATGGGACACGACATTCCCAACATGGTGGGTGTGAAGCCGGGCCAGCTCGACGACAAGGTTCGGCCGCTCCTGCCCGGCTACATGACCATGGGCCAGCACGGCATGGGCGACATGGCGGAGATGAACATGGCGACGCCGAAGAACAGCATCCCCATGGTCGGCGCGCAGGGCCCGTTCGGTTACATCACGATGGGCGGCATGTTCACACTGCTGAAGGTGCGCGAAAACCTGGCCAATCGCGACGTCGACCCGGGTTGGTACCAGCACCCGACTGGTACCGTTGCGGACAAGGCCAAGAACGACGAGCTCAAGCGCGATGGCATCGAGGTCCGAACGTGAGCAAGCCTCTCGGTCTTCTCATCCTGGCGCCGTTGCTCCTGGCCTGCGCGCCCTCGGCGGTCGACTATTCTGCGCTGCGAAGCGCCGCCGCGGAGCGCCAGCGCGCCGCCGGACTCTCGGCGTCGCCGAGCGACGCGAGCGTCAATCAGCTGGTCGCTCGACCGCTGACGGCGGAGTCCGCCGCGCAGATCGCTCTCCTGAACAACCACGGCGTG
>DATLIL010000909.1:0-9050 GCA_035539475.1 Polyangiaceae bacterium | reverse complement strand
CCAGGTCTGGGCGTCCGGATCGTCGGCGGGCTGAGCTGGCTCGGCTCCGGGGGCGGGCCCACGAGGGGTGTGCGGCTCGTCGTCGTCCGGCGGCAGAGGGCTGCGGATGTCCACCCCCCGAGGATGACAGGGCCGCCGACGACTCCATACCGGGCCCATACATTCCTCGAACGTTGTCGTGACAGGCTGACGCCGTGAGCGAAACGGTCCGGGGTCTGGTGCTCGTCGTCGAGGACGAGCACCAGAGCGCCGGCCTGGGTCAAGGCGCGAGCTCCGGCGGTGACGCGGCGAGCGGCAGGGTCATGTGGATCACGGCTCCCCCGTCGGGGCGGTTGGCTGCCTCGATCTTGCCGCCGTGGGCCTCGACAATCCAGCGGCAGATCGACAGCCCGAGACCGATGCCGCGAATGCCGACGTGTGCCCCGCGGTAGAATTTCTCGAATACGCGCTGTTCATTGCCGCTGCCGAGGCCGGGTCCGCGATCCATCACCTCGATCATCACGCCGCCGGCGCGGACCCCTGCGCTGACCTCGATTTCGGCGTCCGCCGGCGTGTATTTTGCCGCGTTCTCCAGCAGGTTGATCAGCACCTGCTCGAACAAGAGCGGATCCACGAACAGCAGCGGCAGCTCGCGACCGAGGTGAATCTTCACCGGGCGGCTACCGAGCCTGCCCTCGAGCCGCGTGAAGGCCGAGCCCACCATCTCCTCGAGCGGCACCCATTCGCGCTTGAGCACGACCGCCCCGGACTCGATGCGGGTCATCTCGAGCAGGTTGGCGACCAGCCGCTCCAGCCGATCCGCCTCCTCGCAGATCGTCTCGAGCAGCTCGGCGCGCTGCTCCGCCGACAGCGCCGGATCGTCGCGCAGCGAGCTGGCGGCGCCGGTGATCGACGATAGCGGCGTGCGCAGGTCGTGGGAGACGGCCGACAGCAGCGAGCCGTGCACCTGCTCGGCTTGCGCGCGTTGTTCCTGCTCGCGCATGCGCCGCCCGACCTCGCCGACGAGCAAGCTGATCACGAACATCATCACGAAGGTGAAGAGGTAACCGGCGTCGCCGACCTGGAAGCTGAACAGCGGCGGCACGAACAGGAAGTTGTAGGCGGCCACCGCCAGCGCCGCGGCGGCGATCGACGGCCCGCGCCCGAAGCGCAGGGCGCTCAGCGTCACGGCCACGAAGTAGAGGCCCTCGAGGTCCGGGACGCTGAACCAGAAGCGGAGCAGCCCGGCCAGCCCCGTCGCTGCCGCCACCAGGAGCAGTGCTCCCGCGTAGCCGAGCGCCGGGGCGGAGCGCTTGGTCACAGCTCGATCTGGGTGCCGATCTCCATCACGCGATCGGGCGGGATGTTGAAGAAGCGCGTGGCCGGCAGCGCGTTGCGCGCCAGGAACGCGAACACGTGCACGCGCCACTTGGACATGCCCGGGCGCTCGGTGGCGATCATGGTCTCGCGGCCGAGGAAGAACGTGGTGTGGTCCACGCTGCTGATCAGCTTGTGGCGCAGCAGGAGCTTGGGCACATCAGGCCGCTCCATGAAGCCGTAGCGAGCGACCACGCGCACGAAACCGCTGTCCGGGACCTCGCTGATCTTGCAACGCTCGCTGTCGTCCACGCGCGCCGCGTCGTCGGTGACGATGGTGAGGAGCACGATGTGCTGGTGCACCACGCGGTTGTGCAGGAAGTTGTGCAGCAGCGGCGGCGGCGTGCCGTCGCCGGCGCTGGTCATGAACACGGCCGTGCCGGGCACGCGCGCCGGCATCTCGACGTGCATCAGCTCGTCGAAGTCCGACAGCGGCAAGAGCTTTTCCTGGAAGCGCTGCGACAGGATCGCGCGGCCACGCTTCCAGGTGGTCATCACGGCGAAGATGCCGCCGCCCAGCACCAGCGGGAACCAGCCGCCGTGCGTGACCTTGAGCAGGTTGGCGCCGACGTAGAACAGCTCCGGGATCAGGAACAACGCCGTGATCCCCAGGGCCTTGGGCAGTGACCACTTCCAGCCGTAGCGGACCAGCACGAAGCCGAGCACGGTGGTGATCACCATGGTCATCGTCACGGCGATGCCGTAGGCGGCGACCAGGTTGCTCGAGGTACGGAAGCCGAGCACGAGGCCGATGCAGGCGAGCATCAACATCCAGTTGATGGCCGGCACGTAGATCTGGCCGCGCTCGTGGGCGGACGTGTGCTGCACGTTCACGCGCGGCACGAAGCCGAGCATGGTGGCCTGCTTGGTCAGCGAGTAGACGGCCGAGATCATCGACTGCGACGCGATCACGGTCGCCGCCGTGGAGAGCAGCACCAGCGGCACGAGCAAGAGCGCGGGGGCCATGCGGAAGAAGGGATTCTCGATCGCCTTCGGATCATCGATCAGGAGCGCGCCCTGGCCGAAGTAGTTGGCGAGCAAGGCCGGAAAGACCACCGCGAACCAGGCCAGCCGGATCGGCTTGCGGCCGAAGTGGCCGAGATCGCCGTAGAGCGCCTCGCCGCCGGTGACCACGAGGACCACCGAGCCCAGCACGGCCACGCCCATCCAGCCGTTCTCGACGAAGAAGCTCGCGGCATAGGTCGGCGAAACCGCGGCCAGCACGCTGGGGTGCTGCACCACGTTGACCAGTCCGAGCACGCCGAGCACCGTGAACCAGGTGACCATCACCGGTCCGAAGAAAGCGCCCACACGCGCCGTTCCGTG
Organism: Polyangiaceae bacterium; assembly: GCA_035539475.1. Taxonomy (GTDB): domain Bacteria; phylum Myxococcota_A; class Polyangia; order Polyangiales; family Polyangiaceae; genus PMG-095. The sequence goes on along the minus strand of DATLIL010000909.1, from coordinate 6,368 downwards.
GCGCTGGATCGAGAACAGGCCGATCAGGATCAGGATCGTGATCGGCACCACGAAGTTGGCGAGGTTTGGCGCGGCCAGACCCAGACCTTCGACGGCGCTGAGCACGCTGATGGCGGGCGTGATCGTGCCGTCGCCGTAAACGAGAGACGCGCCGAAGACGCCGAGCAAGGCGACCATGGTGCGCCCGCGCACCGAGCGCAGCGCCGAGCTCGCCAGTGCCGTCAGCGCCAGCGTGCCGCCTTCACCGCGGTTGTCGGCGCGCAGGATGTAGAGCGTGTACTTGACCGAAACGGTCATCGTCAGCGCCCAGAACATGAGCGACAGGACGCCCATCACGTTCTCGCGCGAGAGGGGCACGCCGTGCGAGCCGTGGAAACACTCGCGCAGCGCGTACAGGGGGCTCGTGCCGATGTCGCCGTAGACGATGCCGAGCGCGCCGAGCGCCAGCACCATGAGGTACCTGCCCTCGGGCTCGTGGCGGTGAGAGGCCTGGCGAGCAACCTCGACGGGTTCCTGGATGACCATCGTCATCGAGGGCGGCGAGGGCGCGGTCGAAACGGCGGGTGGGGGTGCGGGAGCGGGCTCGGCCCCGGGCTCCGGCTCGACCTCGACGGGTGGAGGCGGTGCCTCGAGCACGGCTTCGAGCGGCGCTGTTTCGGGCGGAGCTGGTTCGGCGGAGAGCTCCGCGGGAGGCGCAGCGGCTAGGCTGCTCTCGACCGCGGGTGCGGGGTTCTCGGCTGGCGGCGCCGGGACCGGAGGCTCTTCTGCCGCGGGCTTCTCGGCCGCGGGCTGACTCATGAGCGAAATGCGTACCGCGCTTCGCAGGCGCTGTCAGCTTGATCCGCAGTCCCAACCCAGGACTTTACAGGGTGCCGGTAACAAGCCCACCTCATTCGATCCAGAAAACGGTGAAGGCGTCGCCGCCTTCGTCGGATTCCGCCGCCCGGCACTGGGTCACGAACCGCGAGCCGGCCAGGTGGTCCCGCACCGCGCTCTTCAACGCGCCCGTGCCGTGACCATGGAGAACGAAGCCGACGGGCTGCCCCTCGCCGAGCAGCTGATCGAGGAAGGCGTCGACCCGCGCAATGGCGTCGTCGACGCGCTCACCGCGCAGGTCGAGCGTGTTGTCCGACGTGCGCACTGCTGCGGCCAGAGACGTCGCGCTCGTCTTGGGCGTGCGCCGTGGTGTGGGCGCGCTCGCCTGTCGCGGTCGACCCTGTACCGACTCGACCTCGCTGACGGGGAGCGTGATCTTCATGCTGCCTGCCCGCAGCCGCACCTGGCCGCGCTCGGGCAATGAATCGACCACGGCGAGCGTCCCGGCGTTGCGCAGCCGTACGGCCATACCCGGGACCAGCTGGCTCTCGAGGTTGGGTTTGGCGCTGCGCGTTCGCTGCTCGACCGTGCCGCCAACGGCGACGTGCGCCGCGGCGCGATTGATGTCGCGCTCGATGGCGCGGAGCTCCGCCGCGTCGTCCGTCTCCTTGAGCCGACGCCGCGCCTCGCGCACCTCGGCTCGCGCGCGCTGGACCAGCGTGATGAGCTCGCGTGACTCACGGCCGAGCTCGCTCTTGTCGGCGCGGTCGATCTTCTCGAACTCCCGGCTGAGCTCCTCGCGCATGATCGCCTGACGCTCGAGCTCGCGGCGCAGCTCGCTGCGTTCCTTTTCCAGCTCGGCGCGCTCGAGCTCCAGCTTCTTGACCACCTGCTCGCGATCGACGGCGTGCGCAGGCAGGAGCTCTCGCGCGGCGCTTCGGGCTACCCGAGCCGCTGGTCGAGCGCGCTGGACGGGCCTGGCACGCCGAGCAGGAGCTTGAAGGTGGGCGCCATGGCCTCGAAGTCGAAGCCGACCGAGGCGTTGTCGAACGGCCCCTGACCCTCGGCGGCGCGCTCCTTCAAGCGTTCGTAGTGCGTGGTCACGACCACCGCCGCGCCGCGCGCACACAGCGCCTCGAGTGTGGCCGCGGCCAGCGCCGCGCCCTCTTCGGGATCCGTGCCGGCGGCGAGCTCGTCGAGCAGCACGAGCGTGGCCGGCCCCGAGCGCTCGAGGATGGCCGCGATCGCGACCAGATGACCGCTGAAGGTCGACAGGTTGCGCGCCAGCGACTGTTCGTCGCCGACGTCGGCCAGCACCTGATCGAAGAAGCCGATGCGCGACTCCGGATCGGCCGGGATCGGCAGTCCGGCGCGCGCCATCCAGGCCGCGAGCCCGAGGCACTTGAGCGCCACCGTCTTGCCGCCGGCGTTGGGGCCCGAGATGACCAGTGCCCGCCCGCCGCAGGCCACGACGTCGTTCTCGATCACGCGCCCGCCAGCGGCCAGGAGCAGCGGGTGGCGCATGGCGCGGAGCTCGAGCACGGGCTCGGCCTCCGGCAAGAAGGCCTGCGCCTTGCTGCGCCGCGCCCAGATGCAGAGCGCCTGCAGTTGGTCGGCCTCGATGCAGCTCTCGAAGGCCTGCAGGGCTGCGTCGACGCGAGCGCCGACCTCGCGCGTGAGCTCTTCCAGCACGCGCTGAACCTCGCGCTCGACGGCCGCCTCGCGGATCTTGAGACGGTTGCCGTAGTCGGTGACCTCGCGCGGCTCGAGGTAGAGCGTGCCGCCCGAGCCGCTGGTGCCGAGCACCACGCCCTCGACGCGCTGGTGGGCGTCGGCGCGCACGGGCAAGACGTAACGGCCGTCGCGCTCGCTGACGTACTGACCCTGGAGCAGCGGTGCCAGGCGGCGCATGCACTCGTCCAGGCGCTGCTTCAGCTCGTCCCTGGCGTTGCGCGCCCGCTCGCGGGCCTCACGCAGGGCAGGGGAGGCGTGATCGGCGACCGAGCCGTCGGGGTCGAGCGCCTGCTCCAGCTTGTCCAGCAGACGATCGAGCGAGGGCTCGCTGGCGATCGCTGCGGCGAGCTCGCCGTACTCGGCTGCTCGGTCGGAGGCGAAGGCACGCAGCGATCTGGCGAGCGCCAGCACGCGCCCGACGTCGCGGAGCTCGTTGCCGGCGAGCGCCCCTCCGAGCCGCGCGCGAGAGAGCGCCGCGCTCACGTCCGGGAACGCGCGCACCTCGAACAGCTCCGTCAGCGCGTCGAGCAGCAGCGCTTGCTGCAGCCGTCGCGCGCGCAGCGTGGCCTCTTCCAGCGAGGCGGCGGGTTCTCGCGCCCGCAGGCGCTCGGCGCCCACGTCGCTCGCGCACTGCTCCGCCAGGTGCCCGAGCAATCTATGCCACTCGAGCACCGTGAGCGCACGCGCGGCGAGGAGGTCGGGCGTTTCCACGGGCGCGTGGTGTAGCACGTCCCCAGGCGACCGGTTTGTTCAGCGCTCGCGCAAGAGCTTGAGCAAGTGGCTGCGCGCGATGCCGGAGACGCGAGAGGCCTCCGATTGGTTACCGCCGGTGTGCTCCATCAAGGCCTCGAGGTAGACGCGCTGAAAAGCCTGCAGCACCTCGTCCTTCAGCTCCGCGTACGGCTTGCTCAGATCCACGCTCTCGCGCAGCGCGCTCGCCAGCTTACCCGGGCTGCCCATGGCCGCGTCCGGCAACGAACCGAGCGCGGCGTAGGCCCGCACCGTGTTTCTGAGCTCGCGCACGTTACCCGGCCAGGGCCGCGACTCGCATTGCGCGATCACGTCGTCGGGCACGTGCGACACGTCGAGCTCGGCCGCGAACGATCGCACCAGCTGCGCGATGTCGTCGCGCCTTTCTCGCAGCGGAGGCAGCTGAATGCGTACGACGAGGAGGCGGTAGTAGAGGTCCTCGCGGAACCTGCCTTCCCTGACCAGCTCCTCCAGGCTGCGGTTGGTGGCGGCGATCAGGCGGACCTTGGCCGGCCTCTCCACCGTCTCACCCACGCGCTGGACCATGCCGGTCTCCAGGATGCGCAACAAGACGGGCTGGATCTCGAGCGGCAGCTCTCCGATCTCGTCCAGAAACAGCGTGCCGCCGCTGGCCGTCTCGAACGCTCCGGCGCGGTTCTCGAAGGCGCCCGTGAAGGCGCCGCGTGCGTGACCGAAGAGCTCGGCGCGCACCAGGCTGCGATCGAGCGCGCCGCAGTTGACGGCGACGAACGGGTTCTTCGCCACCATCGAGCGCTCGTGCAGCAGTCGGGCCACGACCTCCTTGCCGGTGCCCGATTCACCGGTCACCAGCACGCTGACCAGCGAACCCTCGAGCCGCTCCAGGAGCCCGTAAACATGGCGCATCGCGGCCGAGCTGCCGAGCAAGCTGCCGTAGCTCGTTGCCTTGTGCGCCGACAGGTGCTCGAGAGAGTCGTCGTCGGGCTCGAAGGCGAGCTCCACGCGCCCGAGGCGGAGCTGCGAGCTCAGGGGGAGCACCATGTGCTGCACGCGGTGTCCCAGGTAAAAGGTGCCGTTGCGGCTGCCGAGGTCCACGATCTCGACGCCTTCCGGCGCCAGCTTCACCTCCACGTGACGGCGTGACACGGTCTCGTCGTCCACGATCAGGTCGGCGTCCTGACCGGCGCCGATCACGCAGCTGCCCTGGTGAAGGCGGTAAGGAGGCCGAGCGGAGCCAGCGATCCTGATGCGGACGGGCAACGGCTGCCGTCTCGGCAGCTGCTCGGAACCGAGGGTCTGCGTCTGGCGAAGGCTCTCGTCGTCCACGCTGCACCTATAACCCGCGCTCAGGGCGCGCTGAAGTCCTTGAAGCGGGAGCGCAGCCCGCTCACTGCCTTTGCCAGCTCTTGCTGATCGGGCCCGTGTCCGGTCCGGGTCCGCAGCTCCGTCGACAACCAGCGGGCGGCGTCGTCGACCTCGCCGAAGATCTTGATCGGGAACGGCGCGCGCATCGCGAAAGCGATCATGCTCAGCGCCGAACGCACCGCCGCGCCGCGGAAGCCGGTGCCCTCGACGACCTGTGCCAGGCAGGCATGGTCGATGCGCTTGATCTCGCGCCGGATGTAGTCTCGCGCCGGCTCGTCCGGGGGATCGGCGTCACTCCGGATCACCACCATGACGGCGCAGTGTTTGCCCCACTTCCGGTTCAACGCTGCGAGCTCCGCGGTGCTCTTCAGCATGAACTCGAGGCTCGGCTGACCCAGCGACAGCGTGATCTGCACGTTCTCGTGCCAGGCCAGGCAGTGGATCGCGTCGGTGTAACGAACGATGGTCTCGGGTTGCCTCGTCGTCGTCGTGGCCGTTACACGTCCCGAGCTCGGCGGCGAAGACAGCGTCTTGGCGGGACGGTGCGGCGCGCCGGCGCAGACCTTGGCGAGCTCGTCGACCAGCCTGGTCACGCTTTGAAAGCGCTTCTCGCGGTCGGCGGCGAAGGCGCGCTCGAACAACGCGTCGGTCCCGGCGGGCAGACCGCTGGCGACGGCCGAGGCCTTGGGAGGGATCCCCGAGCAGATGCGCTGGAACGTCTCCGGCAGGTCCGTGGCCGCAAACGGTTCCTTGCCGGTCAAGAGCTCGAAAGCCACCACCGCCAGCGACCAAACGTCGGCGAGATGGTCCACGCGTTCGCCGCGCGCCTGTGCGGGGCTCATGTACGCCGGCGAGCCAATCAGACCGTGGGTCAGCGTGTCGCCCGTCTCGATCGCCTCGCCGGCGGCAATGCCGAAGTCGATGATCTTGAGCACGGCGGCGCTGCCCGAGGTGGAGACGAAGAGGTTCCCCGGCTTCACGTCGCGGTGGACGATGCCGAGCGCGTGCACCGCCGAGAGACCTGCGGCCGCTTGCTGCAGGAACTCGACGACCTCGGCGGGAGGCAAGGCTCGGCGCCGCTTGATCAGGCTGCGCAGCGTCTCGCCATCGAGCAGCTCCATGGCGATGTAGGGGGTGTTGTCCTGCAGGCCGTGAGCCCGCAGCTTGACCACGTGCGAGTGGTCGAGGTGCATGAGCGCCCTCGCCTCGCGTTGAAAGCGCCGTGCAGAGGTTTCGTCGAGCAGCGACTGCGTGAGGACCTTGAGCGCGACCTGCTCGCGCGTGTTGGCGTCGCGGGCCACCCACACCGCACCCATGGCCCCCCGGTCGAGAGGTCCCAGCAGCGTGTAGCGCCCGCCGATGACAGCTCCGGCTTCCAGCTTCATCGCTGCACTACGAGGGCAAACATCGCGATTTCCCTCAGCTATCCCGACGGGGTTGCCTCGCAAAGCTCGCTGCGCCGGCCCCAATAAAAGTCCATTGGTTTCAACGGATTGGGGACCCCGCTTCCAAGCCCCGTCACGGGCGTCGCTGTTCACTCGACAGGTCAGGCTGCTCTCTCGACAGAACAGGAGCGGGCCGGCGCCCACGTCGATTCGCGCCAAAATCAGGGGCGCAGGGGCTGGCACGAAGTCTGCTCTAGGCAGGGAGCAGCCTTCAACGGTGGGCTGGTGGAACGTCTGAACCGGTCCCGAGCCGTGATGCGGGACCGGGGCGGGCGTCGT
>DATLIL010000908.1:0-10206 GCA_035539475.1 Polyangiaceae bacterium | reverse complement strand
GAGTTTCGTCGTCCGGTTCGAACGACCGCCCGCAAGCCTCACACACCAGGGCGGGGGCGATGTATCGCCAGGTCGTTGCGCTTGATCGGCAGTGGGGGCAACGCTGCTCTTCATCGAACGTCGCGTATCGCCGCACCGGAAACGGAAGCGGCTCGGGCAGGCCCGCCGTGGCGAGTGGAGGCTGGCTCCCGTTGGTCGCAGGTCTGATGGCGATGCGCACGGCATCCTGGCCCACTCGAAGCCACACCCACCGTGCTTCGCTGCCGGAGAGCATCGCATCCGCCTCGGCGTCGATCCGGAAGGCATGTGCGGCTGCGTACTCGGCGACACAACCTAGTCGCAGGAGCGCTTGAACGGTAGGCGGGGCGAGGTTCGCGAAATACGAAGAGGGCTTGGCCCAACGGGCGTATCGAACGAAGAAACCAGCCGCCGAAATCAGCACGTCCGTTCCCAATTCAGGGGACATGATGATTTTCAGCATCTTGGCGAGCGCTGGAGCGTCCTCCGGTACACGGTCGCCCTGGAGCACCCGCAGAACCCGGCGGTACTCCACGTCAGGGTTCACGGAATCGCGACTGGTCATCAGGCAGCTCCGCGCATCGAGCAGCGTATCGGTGCCGGCGGGACCAAGCAACGTAACGTGATCTGATTCGACGGGCCGGGCCGGAGCGTAGGGCCCTGGAGCGCGACAGGCAGAGTCGGCTCCAGGGTGTTCACCAACCAACCAAAATCAGCTCTTCGGACCCGTCATGAGTTCCGGCCGCACGAACTTGTCGAAGTCGTCGCTGGAGACGAGGCCGAGCTTGAGGGCGGCTTCGCGCAGGGTGAGGCCCTCTTTGTGGGCCTTCTTGGCGATCTTGGCGGCGTTGTCGTAGCCGATGTGGGGGTTCAGGGCGGTGACGAGCATCAGCGAGTTTTCGAGGTGCTGCTTGATGCGCTCGCGGTTGGGCTCGATGCCGACCGCGCAGTTCTTGCGGAAGCTGTCGCAGCCGTCGGCGAGCAGGCGCGCGCTCTGCAAGAAGTTGTGGGCGACGAGCGGCTTGAAGACGTTGAGCTCGAAGTTGCCGCTGGCGCCGCCGAAGTTGATGGCGACGTCGTTGCCGAAGACCTGCGCGCAGAGCATGGTCATGGCCTCGGACTGGGTCGGGTTGACCTTGCCCGGCATGATCGAGCTGCCCGGCTCGTTCTCGGGAATGGTGAGCTCGCCGAAGCCGGAGCGGGGGCCCGAGGCCAGCCAGCGCACGTCGTTGGCGATCTTCATCAGCGAAGCGGCCAGCGTCTTCAGCGCGCCGTGGGCGAAGACGACGGCGTCGTGTGCGGCGAGGGCCTCGAACTTGTTCGGCGCCGTCGTGATCGGGTGACCGGTGAGCTCGGCGACCTTCTTGGCGACACGCACGGCGTACTCGGGGTGAGCGTTGAGGCCGGTGCCGACGGCGGTGCCGCCCAGGGCCAGCTCAGCCAGATGAGGCACGGTGCACTCGATGGCCTGCATGCCGTAGTCGAGCTGCGCCACCCAGCCGCTGATCTCCTGGCCCAGCGTGAGCGGCGTGGCGTCCATCAGGTGCGTGCGGCCGATCTTGACGACGTCGGTGAAGGCCCTGGATTTCTCTGCCAGAACGTCGCGCAGCGCCTTCACGGCGGGGAGGACGCGGGTACGGACGGCGTCGGTGCAGGCGAGGGCGATGGCGGCGGGGAAGACGTCGTTGGAGGACTGGCCGCGGTTGACCTGATCGTTCGGGTGAACCAGGCGCTTCTCGCCGCGCTCACCGCCGAGGATCTCGCTGGCGCGGTTGGCCAGGACCTCGTTCATGTTCATGTTGCTCTGCGTGCCGCTGCCCGTCTGCCAGACCACGAGCGGGAACTCGCCGTCGTGTTTGCCGGCGATGACCTCGTCGGCGGCGCTGACGATGGCCTGGGCGATCTTGGCGTCGAGCGTGCCGAGATCCTGGTTCACCAGAGCGGCGGCCTTCTTGACCTGGGCCAGCGCACTCAGGAGCGCCGGGGGCATACGTTCTCCGGAGATGTCGAAATTTTCCCGGCTACGCTGCGTTTGTGCGCCCCAGAGGCGATCTGCGGGGACTTCGATGGGACCGAACGTGTCGTACTCGATGCGAGTGGCGGCCATGTTGGGCGGCACCCTGCTCGCTTTCTCGGGTCGGGATCAAGAGTCCGGGCAGATCGGCCGCGCTTATTTGACTGCCTGGCCACCCCCCAGCTAGGAAATAGGGATGCCGAGGCCCCGCTCGCTCCTGGGACCCCTGCTCGCCGGGCTGGCGCTCGCTCAGCCTGGACGCGCGTGGGCCGTCCCTCCGGCGGCGCCCTCTGCGAAGCCCGTCCCCGCGCCGGCGACCTCCGCGAAGCCGGCTTCAACGACGGCCCCGGCTCCGGTCCCCGCGCCCGTGCCGGCGTCGACAGCTGCGGCGGACCCGAAGCGCGGCGCGGTGACGCGCAAGATCCCGGAAGCGCCCCCGAAGACCCCCGAGAAGGCGGTCAAGCCGGCGGAAAAGCCTGGCTCGCTGCCCGAGGTGAAGAAGGTGGAGGCGCCTGCGGTCGAGCAGAAAGAAGCGACCCGCTCCAGCCATCAGAAGGGCAAGGCGCCGCGTAAGCCCGCCGCGTCGCTGCCGCCGGGCGCCGCGAGGCCAGCGCCGGACGCCGCCGGGCGCCGGCAGGTCGCCTCCGGAGCCACCGCCGACGAGCTCAAGGCCGGCAAGGACGATCCCGAGCTCAAGACGCTGCGCGAGGCGGAGCGGGTGCTCTTCCCGCGTGCACTTCCTGGGCTCGAGCCCGGCTGGTGGTGGGACGTTCCACGGCCCTCGAAGTCGTCCGGGCCCGACGTTGCTTCGTCCGGGCTGCCGCCCGCTGGTCCGCTGCCCGCCCCCGCGCCGACTCCGGCTGCGGACGTGGACTGGATCAAGCGCCTCACGCTGCCGAACCTGCCGGTGCGCTGGGACGATCGCGTCATCAAGTACCTCAAGTTCTATCGGGACAGCAGCAACGGTCGCGCCGTCGCGCGCGTCTGGGCCAAGAAGAGCGGAAGGTACGTCACCGCGCTGAAGAGCGAGCTCAGCCGCGCCGGCCTGCCCACCGATCTGGTCTGGCTGTCTCTGATCGAGAGCAGCCACAACCCGACCATCGTCTCACCCGCGGGCGCGGTCGGGCTGTGGCAGTTCATGCCCGACGCCGGTCGCACCTACGGCCTGGTCATCGATCGCTGGGTCGACGAGCGGCTCGATCCGGAGCGCGCCACGGAGGCGGCAGCACGCTACCTCGGTGATCTCTACCGACGCTTCGGTAACTGGGAGCTGGCGATGGCCGCCTACAACATGGGCTACGGCGGCCTCACCCGCGCGATCCGCAAGTTTTCCAGCAACGACTTCTGGGAGCTCGGTCGCTACGAGGCCGGCATTCCCTGGGAGACGACGCTCTACGTGCCCAAGATCGTCTCGACGGCGATCATGATGAACAACCCGGGCGCGTTCGGCATTGCCGACGTCGCGCCCGACGCGCCCGAGAGCTTCGACCTGGTGCTGGTGGCGCCGGGTACCCCGCTCGACGCCGTGGCGCGGGCTACCGGCGTGGGGGTGGACGTGATCGAGGGCATGAACCCGCAGTTTCTCGCCGGCCGCACGCCGCCGGCCGCGGCTGGCAAGCGCGGCCCGAGCTTCCGCGTGCGCGTGCCGGCGGGCAAGGGCGCGGCAGCGAGCAAGCTGCTCGCCGTGCAGGGACCGGAGCTCGACGGTCTCACGCCGTACACGGTGCGGCAGGGCGACACCGTGGAGGCGATCGCGGCCGCCTCCAGCACCAGCGAGGCCAAGGTGCGCAGCCTGAACCGCGTGGGCTCTCAAGAAACGCTCGCGGCCGGCACCGTGCTGCTCGTGCCGGAGCCGGAGCGCGCTCCTCAGCCGGTGGCCAAGGGCGAAGAAGTGGTCGTCGTGTCGCGCAACGTGACGCCGCCGGGGGGTACCGAGCGCGTCTTCTACCGCGTGGTCGCCGGCGACACCTTGAGCGAGATCGCTCGCGCCTTCGCCGTCAATCGCTCGGCGATCGTGGCCTGGAACTCGATCGACGAGTCTGCGCGGCTCGTGCCCGGCATGGCGCTGCAAGTGTTCGTGGAGCGCGGCAAGAGGCCCAGCGCCAACTGCTTGCGCGAGCACGAAGCTCGCGTGCTCGTCGCCGGAACGCCGCCGTTTTTCGACTACTACGAGGGCCTGAACGGCAAGAAGCGTATCGTGGTCAGCGTGCGTGACGGCGATACCCTGGCCTCCGTCGGGCGCCGTTACGGCATGACCGTGGGCTGGATGGAGCGCGTGAACCGCCGCTCGCGCAGCGACCGCCTCGAGCCGGGCGAGACGCTGGTAGTCTACACCGACCGCGCCGTGCAGTCGGCACCGCCGACCATCGCGGTGGCGGCGCTCAGAGAACCGATCGAGCCGCCCGGCACGGCAGCGGGCGAGACCGCGGCGACTGCGCCTCTCGAAGCGACGGGCAAAGCCGAGTAGAGTCGGGCCCATGAGCCACGACCTGACGGCGCTGATCCTGGCAGCAGGGCAGGGCACTCGCATGAAGAGCGCGCTGCCCAAGGTGCTGCACCCGCTAGCGGGACGACCGCTCCTGGCCTATCCGGTGCGCGCCGCGCTGGCCGCGGGCGCGACGAGGATCGTCGTCGTCACCAGCGGGCGTCCGGAGATCGAGGCCGCGCTGAAGCGCGAGTTTCCGAACACCGACATCGTCACGGTCGTGCAGGATCCGCCGCGCGGCACCGGCGACGCCGCGCGCATCGCGCTCGAGCACGCCGTCTCCGAGCGCGTGCTCATCTTGTGCGGTGACACGCCGCTGCTCGATCCGGCGGATCTCATCAGCCTGCTGGCCCTGATCGAGCGCGGTCCGGCCGACGTTGGCCTGCTCACGGCCGAGCTCGAGGAGCCGCACGGCTACGGGCGCGTGCTGCGCGACGAGCACGGCAACGTCCGGGAGATCCGCGAGCAGCGCGATCTAGGCAGCGACGCCGAGCGCGCGATCGGCGAGGTGAACGCCGGCGTGTACGCGGCCCGCCGCGAGGCCCTGGCTCGCGCCGTGGCGGAGCTCAAGCCCAACAACGCGCAGGGCGAATACTACCTGACCGACGTGATCGCGCTGACGGCGCGCTCGGCACCCGTGGCCGCGCTAAAGGGCAAGCCCGAGGCGCTCCTCGGCGTCAACGATCGCGAGCAGCTGCGCGAGACCGAGGAACTGATGTTCGCGCGCATTCGTGCGCGCTGGAATCGCCTGGGTGCGAGCATCAAGGGTGACGCTCGCCTGGACGACACCGTGCTGATCGGTCCGGACGTGACGATAGAGGCCGGCGTACGCCTGCGCGGCAACACGCGCGTCGGCGGCGGTTGCAACATCGACGTCGGCAACGTGGTCACGGACTGCAGCATCGGCGAGCGCGCCGTGCTCAAGCCGTATTGCGTGCTGACCGACAGCCGCGTGGGCGACGGCGCCCAGCTCGGGCCCTTCGCGCACCTGCGGCCGGAGAGCGAGATCGAGCAGGACGCGCACATCGGTAACTTCGTCGAGACCAAGAAGACGCGCGTGCGCGCGGGCGCCAAGGCCAATCACCTGGCCTACCTCGGCGACGGCGACATCGGCGAGGGCGCCAACATCGGCGCGGGCACCATCTTCTGCAACTACGACGGCTACCAGAAGCACCGTACGGTGATCGGCAAGCGCGTGTTCATCGGCAGCGATTCTCAGATCGTGGCGCCGGTCCGCATCGGCGACGGCGCTTACATCGCGACCGGCACGACCGTGACCCAGGACGTCCCCGACGAGGCGCTGGCGATCGGCCGCGTGCGTCAGGAGAACAAGCCGGGCTACGCACCCAAGCTCAAGGCCAAGCTCGACCAGGCCGCGCGCGAAGCCAAGGCCAAGAAGAGCGGCTAGCTCAGGTCTCTAGATCGCGATCTGGCGGCGCGTCGAGTCCGGGGCGCGCTCGTCGTCGCTGCTCTCCGGCGGCACGTCGCTGTCGTGCAGCTGGAAAGTCGGCTTGAGCAGGTCGTGGCGCATCTTGCTGCGCTTGACCTCGAGGTACGACGCGGAGTGCGGGTTGGGCGGCACGTGCACCGGAACGCGGCGCTCGATCTTGATGCCCAGGTTCGAAAGCCCGGCGACCTTGTCCGGGTTGTTGGTCATGAGCTCGATCGACTCGACGCCGAGCTCGCGCAACATGGCCGCTGCCACGTCGTAGGTACGCGCGTCGACCGGCAGGTGCAGCCGCTCGTTGGCTTCGATCGTGTCAGCGCCGAGCGCCTGCAGGGCGTAGGCGCGAACCTTGTTGGCCAGGCCGATGCCGCGGCCCTCCTGGCGCAGATAGAGCACGGCGCCGTAGCCGCGCTCGGCGATGGCTGCCTGCGCGCACTCGAGCTGCTCGCGGCAATCACACTTCAGCGAGCCGAAGACCTCGCTGGTCAGGCACTCGGAGTGAACGCGCACCGGCACGTTGCGACGGCCGTGCAGATCACCCATGACGAGCGCGCAGTGTTCTTTGCTCAAGGCCGGATGGGCGGCCTCATCGTCCCAGCGGTAGACGCGGACTTGAAAGCGTCCAAAACGAGTGGGGAGAGGCGCCTGGGCCAGCGCCTCGAGCGTGGGTAGGGCTCGGGCTCGCGTCGATGAATCCATGGGTCTCACGTCAGAGAGCGTTGCCTGTGCCAAGGGTTCCCTGAACCCTCGCTTATCGTTAGCGCGACGCTCTCGGGCTCGCTCAATGTGGGACCTTATGCCCCTGGGGTCAAGCTCCGGGCCCCGGCGCGCGGCCCTGGCTGCGGCGCGGCTTGGTGCCGCACATCGACAAAATCACGAATTCTAACGATGACTTGGGGAGGCGCTTCGAGCCGCCCTTCAGTGAGGCGTCGAGCTCCGCCAGGCGTACCAGCCAGCGCTCCAGCTCGGCGCGCGGAATCACCTTCACCTGCTGGGCCAGCTCCCTGGCCTTGAATGGCGGCGCGCCCGCTCGCGCGGCGGCGTCGGGCGGCGAGGCGCCCTCGCGCATCGCGGCTTCGAACTTCACGAGCTGCCGCACCGACCAGGCCAGCAAGCCGACGAGGCGCAAGCCGCGATCGCCGGAGTCGTAGACGTGCTCGAGCGCAGCCAGGGCGGCGCCGGCGTCGCGCCGCCCGACCGCTCCGACGAGCTCGAAGACGTTCGCCGGCCGCATTCGCACGACGCATTCGGCGACCGCGTCCTCCGTCACTTCGCCTCCGGCCCCAGCGTACAGGCAGAGTCTTTCGACGGCGTCGGCCACGGGCGCAAGCTCGGGACCGCTGAGCTCCGCGATCAGATCGGCCACGTGGCGGCCGATCTTGTTGCCGCCCGCACGCACGCGCTGCTCGATCCAGAGCGGCAGCTCGTCTCGCTTGAGGGCCTCACACAGGACCAGCCACCCGTCGTTGCGCGCGGCATTGGCGATGCGGCGCTGCTTGTTGAGCCCCGCTCCCACGAGCACCAGCACCGTGGAGCCGGCAGGGTTTTTGGCGTAGTCGATCAGCTTCTCGAACGGATCCTTGCCCTTGCCCGGTTTGCTCTCGCTGCCCTCCTTGGGGTCCCAGCGTTCCAGGCCGCGCACCAGCACGAAGCGGCGCTTGGCCATCATGGGCAGCGTGCGGACTGCCGCGAGCACGGCGTCGGCGTCCCGCTCCGAGGCTTCGAACACGTCTTCGTTCAAGCCGGGGATCCCGCCGGCCAGGGCTGCCTTTTTCAGCGCCGCCACCACCTCGCCGAGCAGGTGGGTTTCTTCACCGATCAGGAGGTAGACCGGCCGGAGCTTGTCCGCTCGCGCCTCTTCGATGGCTTGCTCGGGGGTCACGCCTGCTGCCGTAGCCTTCCGTCCCCGTGGCCGCAACGTGCCTGCTTTTTGAGCCTGCCCGCACGTGCTAGAGCGTCGGCCGTGCGAGCCAGATGCGTCGACGGCGCGAAGGAGCTCGGTGCTCGTCCGGGCACCACGCTCGTCGTGATCGGCAACTTCGACGGTGCCCATCGCGGTCACCAGACCGTGCTGGCCTCGAGCGTCGCGGAGGCGGAGCGGCTCGGCCTGGCGCCGACGGTACTGACCTTCGACCCGCATCCCAGCGAGGTCGTGGGCGCGACACCCGCGGCCGTGCTCACCACCCTGGAGCGCAAGGTCGAGCTCATCTGCCGCGCCGATCCGCGTCTCACGGTGGTGGTCGAGCCCTTCACCAGGGAGCTCTCGCAGAAGACGCCCGACGAGTTCGCCCGCGAGCTCCTGCTCGGAGCGCTGGGCGCGCGCGTGGTCATCGTCGGTCAGAACTTTCGCTTCGGGCACCAGCGTGCCGGCGACCTCGAGCGCTTGCGCGAGCTCGGCCGCGAGCTCGGCTTCGAGGCTCACGCGCAGGAGCTCAGCGGCGACGAGCTCGGCCCTTACTCCAGCACACGCGTGCGCGCGGCGCTGGCCGCCGGCGATCTGGCCATGGCCGAAGCTCTGCTCGGTCGTCCCCACGCGCTCTCCGGCGTGGTCGTGCGCGGCGACGGCCGCGGGCGCAGCATCGGCGTGCCCACCGCCAACATCGGCGCCGTGGCCGAAGCGCTGCCGCCCTACGGCGTCTATTCGTGTCTGGTCGATCGTCTGGCGCCCGACGGCGCGCGGGTGCTCGGCGCCGGCGTCGCCAACATCGGCGTTCGCCCCACCGTCGCCGCCGGTTTCAGCGTCGAGGTCCACCTCTTCGACCTCGACGAGGATCTCTACGGCCAGAAGCTACGCCTGCACCTGGTCGGCCGCCTGCGCGACGAAAAGCGCTTCAGCGGCCTGGACGAGCTCACGGCGCAGATCCGCCGTGACATCGCCGACGCGCGCCGCCAGACGGCGGTGCGCTCGCCGAGCCCCGACGCCGCGCCTGCCTGGTACTGACATGCAGGGCCGCACCGCCCGTCACGGCTGTGCGCTGCTCGCTGGACTGGTCGTGGCGGTGCCAGCGCTGGCGCTCGCGGTCGGGGTCGTGCTCTCGCCACTCACGCCCTGGACCATCGCCTACGCGCTCGGATTGGCGACGCTCGCCGTCGGGCTTTTGCTGTTCGCGTTTCAGCGCCGGCGGGCCCGCGTCATCGCCGCCGCTGGCGCTGCTCTACTGCTCGCCGTCGGTGTGCTGCGCCTGGTTCGTTCCCAGCCGGTCCCGGGCGTGCGGCTCACCAGCTTGCCGGGCGATGGAGGCGCGCGCTGGGTCGCTCGTTTGCTGCCGGAGCAAGACGGCTCGCTGCCGGCCGCCCGCTTGCTCGAGCTCGGTGGCGGGCTGAACGACGACGAGGGCCTGCGCTTCGCCGACATTCTCCGCGCTTCCTACGAGCGTATGGGGGCCGCGAGTACCACCGCGACGCCCGCCATCGCCACCTACCTCGGCCTGCAGCGCGCGACCGCCTTCGACACCGTGGTCATCACCGACCCCGCTCAGACCAAGGCGCGCGACGCCGTGATCTTCCTGCACGGCTACGCCGGGAACTTTCTCGTCTACTGCTGGGAGTTCGCGCAGGCAGCCCGCAAGGCCGGTTTTTTCACCGTTTGTCCGTCGGTCGACAGCCACGGTGCCTGGTGGAGTGACACCGCCGAGCGTACCTTGCTCGAGACGCTGAGCTTCGTACGTGAGCTCGGCGCGCAGCGGATCGTCCTGGCAGGCCTCTCCAACGGTGCCGCCGGGGCCAGCGTGCTCGCGTGGCGTCATCGCAAGGAGCTCAGCGGTCTGATCCTGATCTCGGGCTCGCGCGCCGAACAGGCGCCGCCGGGTCTGCCGACGCTCGTCGTGCAGGGCAGTCGCGATCGCATGATGCCGGCGAGCGACGCCCGCGCTTACGCCAGGCGCTCGGGCGCGCACTACGCCGAGATCGGCGGCGGGCACCTGGTCTTCCTCAGCCGTCACGAGCAGGTGCGGCCGGTCATCAGTCATTTTTTGCAGAGTCTTTGAAGACTCGACGTCAATCGAAGCTGGGTCAGGGAGGCAGGATTCGAACCTGCGATCTTCGGTTCCCGAAACCGACGCTTTGCCAGGCTAAGCTACACCCTGAGATTTGGCCCTGTTTTTCGTCTGGGCCCGGAGCACGCACGCCCGCCACCTCGGAGCGGCTCCAAGACGCCGTGCGTTGCCTTGCACGGTGCGAAGAACGACGGCGCTCGGCGCATGGCGGCCCGCGGAGCAGTGCGGATCGTCAGGCCATTGTCGT
>DATLIL010000907.1:0-3741 GCA_035539475.1 Polyangiaceae bacterium | reverse complement strand
CGGCGCTGATCGGCGGATTTCTCCGTCGTTTTCGGTCTCCGCGGCCTGGCACGCCCAGTGCTTGAGGGCCGGGCACGATGAACGGGCGAGGTGACATGACGACTCGGTCCAGAGCGCGTGACGACAAGCGCCTGGTGATCGTCGGGGGCGGACTCGTGGGCTCGCTTCTGGCGATCTACCTGTCGCGGCGCGGGTACGGCGTCGACGTCTTCGACCGCCAGCCGGATCCGCGCAGCACGAGGATCGGACAACGCCCCTCAGTCAATCTGACCTTGTGCGAGCGGGGCATCGCGGCGCTCGCGGCCGTCGGCCTCGACCAGCTGGCGCTCGCCCGCGCGGTTCCGGTCCGCGGGCGCCGCATCCACGCCAGCGACGGGACGATCGCCTTTCAGCCCTACGGCAACCACGGCGAGTCCCTGCACTCGATCACGCGCAACGAGCTCAACGTTCTACTTCTGCGAGTCGCGCTCGAGTCCCCCGGCGTCGCGTACCACTTCGACGAGAAGTGCGCCGCGATCGACGCCGCGCGCGGCACGGTGAGCTTCGAGAACACGCAGAGCGGCAAGCTGACCCGCATCGAGTCGACGAAGATCTTCGGCGCCGACGGCGCCTACTCCGGCGTGCGCGCGCAGCTGCAGAAGACCGAGCGTTTCGACTACTCCCAGCAGTACGCGTCGCAAGGCTACAAGGAGCTCACCATTCCGGCCTTGCCCGGCGGAGAGTCGCCGCTCTGCCCGGACGCTCTGCACATCTGGCCGCGCGGCGACTTCATGCTGATTGGCTTTCCGAACAAGAACGGCGTCTTCACCTGCGCGCTGTACGCGGCGTTCAGCGGGCAAAGCTCGTTCGAGACGCTCACCGACGAGCGAAGGCTGCTCGGATTCATGCGCCAGAACTTCGGCGATATCGCCGACCAGATCCCGTCGCTCGGGGAGCAGTTCTTCGCCAGACCCGCCAACACCATGGTCACGGTACGCTGCCGGCCCTGGTCGCGACACGGCAACGTCGTCCTGCTCGGTGACGCCGCCCACTCGATCCTGCCCTCCTACGGCCAGGGCGCAAACTCCGGCTTCGAGGACGTCGCCGTGCTCGACCGCTGCATGGAGCGATATCCGCGAGACTGGGAGGCTGCCTTTCACGAGTACGAGCAGCTGCGCAGGCCGAACATGGACGTGATGGCGGACCTGTGCGTGGACCATTTCCGCGAGCTCAACGACCGGCTCGGACAGCCGCGCTTCCTGGCGCGCAAGGCGCTCGAGCGTCGCCTGCAGGAGCTCCACCCCGACCGCTTCGCGCCGCTCTACTCCACGATCGCCTTCACCCGCACACCGTACGTCGAGGCCGTGCGGCTCGACCGCGGGCTCCGCACGGTGGTGGATCGGCTGATGACCCTGGATGGGATCGAGCAGATCGTCGATCGACCGGAGCTCGGTCAACTCGTGCAGCAGTGCATGACGGAGGTAGCATGAACCCTGAAATCACCCAGGATGAAGGACTAGAGCCCTTGGTCGAGCTCGGGCTGGGCTTCTGGAAGGCCAAGGCCGTGATGGCGGCGGTCGATCTGGGCGTGTTCGCAGCGCTGGCGCGCGGTCCGCGCAGCGGCGCTGCCCTGGCCTCGGAGCTCGCGCTCGCCGGTCGCGGCGCCTACGACTTCTTCGATGCGCTGGTCGCGCTGGGGCTGCTCGAACGCCACGACAAGACCTATTCCAACACGCCCCTCGCCGACCGCTACCTCGATCCTGCGAAGGCGACGTACGTGGGCGGGTGGCTGGAGCTCGGCAGCACCCGCCTATACCCGGTCTGGAGTCAGCTCGAAAGCGCGCTGCGCAGCGGCGAGCCGAAGAACGAAGCCAAGGACGTGCCCGACTACTACGGTAACCTCGGGCAGAATTCGGACAGGCTCGCGGTCTTCTTGCGTGGCATGACCGGTCTCAGCGCCGCGGCTGGCCGCGCCATCGCCCGAAAGCTGCCGTGGGCAGACTTCCGCACGTTCGTGGACGTGGGCGGAGCCGAGGGCGCGGTCTCGGTGCAACTGGCGCTCGCATTCCCTCACCTCAGCGGCGGCACCTTCGAGCTGCCCGTGGTCGAGCCCTACCACGACGCTTACGTCCGGAGCTTCGGGCTCGGTGATCGGCTGCGCTTCCACGGCGGCGACTTCTTCCACGACCCGTTGCCAAGCGCAGACGTGATCCTCATGGGCCACGTGCTCCACAACTGGGGCCTCGAGCAGAAACGCACCTTGCTGCGCAAAGCCTACGAAGCGTTACCCCCTCGGGGCATGCTCGTGATTCACGAGTCGCTGATCGACGACGATAGACGCAGCAACGCGCTGGGCCTGCTCATGAGCCTCAACATGCTGCTCGTCACGCGCGAGGGCTTTGGCTTCACGGGCGCCGAGTGCCAGGACTGGCTGCGCGCCACCGGATTCTCGGAGACGCGCGTGGAGCACCTGGTTGGCGCCGAATCGATGGTGATCGGGATCAAGTAGGAGATGGAGATGACAATCGAAACCGCGGTTGGAAGAGCGACGGACATCAACATTCTGATGCGACAGGGGCACGTCTATATCGCGGACGTGGAGCGGCTCTACCTCGAGCTCGTGGAGCACCACTGCCGTCGCTACGAGCAACCACGAGTCCTGGAAATCGGCTGCGCCTCCGGCATCTCGTCACAGCGCCTGGCAGAGATTCTGCCGCACGCCGAGGTCTTTGCGCAGGAAGAGTACGCGCCATTCGCCGAGCTCGCCCGCGAGCGGCTACGCGACACGAGGGTTCGACTGCACACCGAATCTCTCGCCCGGCTTTCGGGCTCCTTCGACGTGATCGTGTCCGGCGGTGCCCACCACCACATGCCGGACGGCTACCTGAACCAGGTGCGTGCCCTGCTCCGCGACAACGGCGTGTTCGTGCTCGCGGACGAGTTTTGCCCCGAGTACTGCACTCCAGAGCAGCTCGCGCACATCGCGGGCGCGCCGGTGATCCACCTGGCCAACGGCTTCGTCCTCACCAGCCCGGTCGAGGTGGAGGACTACACCAGCCAGAGCCTCCTGCCCGCGCGGGCGCGCCAGATGGAGGTTCGCCGGCGGCGCGCGCTCTGGCATTGGTACCGTTACGTGGTGGACGAGGCCATGCGCGGTGATCACGTCGAAGTCGCCATCGCCGAGCTGCAGAGCGCGCACGACGACCTCATCACCGGCGAGGAGGCGGAGCACAAGCTCGCGCCCAGCATCCTCGAGCGCCAGCTCGCGCTCGCGGGCTTCGAGGTCCAGCGCAAGCACGTGTTCGGGCCCGAAAACGACCCCACGCTGCAAAGTGTGATGGCCTACGAGATCGGGATCGCGCAGCGCTGAAGCAGGCTCGCGTGCTCGGGCACGCCGGACAGAAAGCGCCGGCGCCAGGCGGGATCGGGGATGCGGTCTGCGCGCTCCGCGAGCAGCGCGGCGCCGCGCCTGGCAGCCATCTCGCCCTCGGCATGGTCGCCGCTCGCCGTCAGGGCCTCGGCCAGCGCGAGCAGCACGCCCGGGTCCGCCTCCGTGACACAGCCGTCGTTGTCGGCGGCCTCCGCCGCCGTGCGAGCGACCTCGAGCGCCTCCACGGCGCGGTCCTGTGCGAGGAGCGCGCGGGCCAGGACGACTCGAGCGCCCAGAGCAACGGGCGGAACCGGCGCCAGCGCGCCGGCGGCCGCGCGTGCCTCTCGTTCTGCCGCGGCAGCGTCACCGTCAGCCAGGAAAAGAGCGGCAAG
>DATLIL010000906.1:0-7467 GCA_035539475.1 Polyangiaceae bacterium | reverse complement strand
CCTCGGCGAGACACCGTAGACGCGACTCGATTTCTGCAGCAACCTAACGTGGTTCCGCGCGTCGACGCAGTGTTCTGACGCACGAGGAGGGTTCACCGTGCCCGCGCCAGTTAGTACGCCGCATTTCGCGACTCTGTCCTGGGATGACGCGAAGCTTCTGTTGGAGAACATAGAGGACTACGCGATCTTCTTGCTCGACGCAGACGGTTGCGTCGCGACGTGGAATCGCGGCGCGGAGAAGATCAAGGGATATTCCGCCTGCGAGATCGTCGGCGAGCATTTCTCCAAATTCTACGATCGGCCCGACATCGAGGGCGGTTTGCCGGCGCGCGCGCTCGAAGTCGCACGCGAGCAGGGCAGGGTGGAGGCCGAGGGTTATCGCGTTCGCAAGGACGGCTCGCGTTTCTGGGCCAACGTGGTCATCACCGCTTTACGCAACCCGGACGGTTCGCTGCGTGGGTTCGGTAAAATCACTCGCGATCTGTCGGAGCGCATGCAGGCCGATGAGACGGCGCACCAGCTGATCCGCGAGCAGGCGGCGCTCGAGGCGAATGCGCGGCTCCTGCTGGCGGAGGCGCGCACGAAGGAGCATCTGGCCTTGCTGGCGCGAGCAGGCGAGGCCTTGTGCGCCACCACCGATTACGAAGAGATCCTGCAGCGGGTCGTGCACATGGCCCTGCCCGAGCTCGGTGACTTCGCCGTGCTCGACATCGTGGAGAACGGTCAGGTCCGGCGGCTGGTGGCCACACACGACGACCCCGAGGTCGAAGGGCTGATCAAGCCCACGACCTGGATCCGCTGGGAGCGTCAGGACCGCAAGCTGTGCGCCCTCTCCAGCGGCGAATCCGCTTGCCATTCCAAGATCGACGACGCCTGGATGCAGGACGTGGCTCGCGACGAGGAGCACCTCGAGCGGATGCGGCGTTTGAAGCTGTGCTCACTGATCACGGTGCCGCTGCGCGGGCGCGACGAGCTCTTGGGCTCACTCACCTTGTGTTACGGCCGCTCGGGCCGGCAGCACGAGCAGGACGATCTGAGGCTCGCCGAGGAGCTCGCCCGCCGGGCGCACAACGCGGTGATCCAGGCGCGCCTGCATCGCGAAGCGCGGCAGGCGGCCAGGCGCGCTGAAGAAGCCAGCCGCAGCAAGGACGAGTTCTTGGCCACCGTCTCGCACGAGCTGCGCACGCCGCTCAACGCCATCGTCGGCTGGGCGACGCTCCTGCGCGGGCGGCACGTCGATGCCGCGCTCGACAAGGGCATCGCGGTCATCTACCGCAACGCTCACGCCCAGGTGAAGATCATCGACGACATCCTCGATGTCTCGCGCATCGTCACCGGCAAGCTGCGGCTCGAGCCACGGCCGATCGATCTGATCACGATCGTGCGTGACGGCATCGAGGTGGTGCGACCGTCGGCCCTTGCCCGGGAGCTCGTCATCGAGTTCACGCCGCCTACGGATCCCTGCCTGCTCTGCGCCGATCCCGAACGATTGCAGCAGGTCATCTGGAACCTGCTGTCGAACGCGGTGAAGTTCACCGAGCCGGGCGGCAAGGTGCGCATTGGAATCGAGCGCGTGGGCTCGCAGGTCAAGATCACCGTACAGGACAGCGGCAAGGGCATCGACGCCGAGTTCTTGCCCTTCGTCTTCGATCGCTTCAAGCAGGCGGATGGCTCGACCACCAGGCGCGTGGGCGGGCTGGGCCTGGGCCTGGCGCTGGTGCGGCATCTCGTCGAGCTTCACGGCGGGCAGGTACGCGCCGACAGTGAGGGTGCTGGCAAGGGCTCGACCTTCACCGTGACCCTGCCGGTGCGGGCCGTGGCGCCAGCGCTCGGCGTGGAGGACGACGATCCGATCGTGGATCGCGAGACCCCGGTGCGGCCGGCGTCGATCGAGGGCCTACGCATCCTCGTCGTCGACGACGAGGCGGACGCGCGCGATCTCTTGAGCGAAGTCTTGAGCGAGGCAGGCGCCGAAATACGAACTGCCGGCTCCGCGGCGGAGGCCTTCCGTCTGCTCGAGAAGTTCAATCCTCACGTGCTCGTCAGTGACATCGGCATGCCCCACGAGGATGGTTACTCGTTCATGCGCCGCGTTCGCGGTCTCGATCCAGCCGGGTTCGGCGGCGTCCCCTCGATCGCGCTCACGGCTTACACGCGCGGTGAGGACAAGACCAAGGCGCTGTCGTCGGGCTTCACGACGCACATCGGCAAGCCCGTCAGCCCGGATGCGCTGCTGGCGGCCGTCGGTAATCTCGCACAGTTTTCGCGCGTCGAACGCTGGCGCTCCTGAGCGCGGCCCGAGTCAGCGCCACTGCAGCACGAGCCGAGTTCGCGGCTCTGCGCACCAGGCCCGCTCCGCGAACTGGCCGTGCACGTCGCCGGCGCCGGCGAGGCTGAGGATGCCTTCACAGAAACCCATGGTCTGGTGGCAGGCGGCCTCTTCAGCCTGGGCACCCATGCCGTAGGCGATGAGCACGTGCGCCTCTCCGTCGATCAGCATGGGAACATCGAAGGCAGGGAAGTCGAACAACGTCTCGCGCTGCACCTTGAGGCGCATCATCGTGTCCACGGCGTCGCCCGCCTTCACCAGATCGCCGTGCTCCTTGACGAAATGGTGTGCCGAGTAGCGTCCCCACATGTGGACGGCGTCGAGCGTCGCGCCCTCGAGCTTGGCCAGAATGGCGAGCCCCAGGCGCTCGAAGCTTTCCATCGGGTACCAGTGGTCGGCCTCGATGCGCTGAGTCAGGTAGACGAGATCTTCCGGGGCCAGCACTTCACGCCAGTTGACGTCTTTACGCCGGCGCAGCATGCGCACGTACTCGGCGAAGAAGGAGCCTCGCACGTTTCTGGACTTGGCCATGGGCGTCACGGCACCTATTCGGTGCGGAACTCTAGCATTCACGTTGACAGAACGAGTAGCGAGGCGTACACATTCGCCTTCTCGGCATGACGTTATTCCATCTACAGAGCAGCTCACGTGTTGGACGAGCAATGTGCTGTCCATGCGCGAAAGGTGTGAGCACCGGCCCCTAGTGGCGTACCAGCTCTCGGTAGAGCAACGCCGCTCGAGGTCATCAGCCCGAGCGGCGTTTCTGCATTTCTGGGCGTGAAAATCGCTGGATCCGTGCTTTTCGGATCCTTCTCGGCCCTGATCCGTAACCACCAGTCACCATCATGTTCACCAGCAAGCGTTCCCTACAGACCGTCACCTTCATAGGAAGAATGTGGCGGACGTGCGCTCCCCAGGAGCGTTCATCGTAGGCGTCGTTCGAAGCGACTGATTGTCGTTCGAAGCCGCCGCGGTCGTCCCGGCGGCTTCGCTGCTTCGAGGACGTACACCAACATCATTGAACTTACCGCCCGCTCCAACAAGCGGGCGTTGAGCGATGTCATAGGCGGTCAGACCGACTAGTGCGGTCTCCGCCGACGGCGCAGCAGTGCGCCCGACCGCGAGGAAGGGTGTCCGCCGGCTGTGTTCCGGACATCGTAACAACCGTATGTTGTGGGTTCGAGTCCCATCGCCCCGGTCACTATCGGGGCGTAGCTCAATGGCAGAGCAACGGCACGGAATCAAAATCCGTCGTTAAAAAAGGGTGCCGAAGAGTCGGCGCTGTGTTGGCTTCGCAGCGACGCGACGGCGCCCGATCGCGCGAGCACCGGCCATCCCTCGTGGACCGCCGGCGTCTCCCTCGTTCGGGCCCCCCGCGTTGCTCGCAGAGCCGGGGAGGGAACGCAGTGCCGGCTCCAGGTGCTCTCAAGGTTTTCGGGAGGTAGTTGTCATGCTTCGTATCTTCGATATCGCACAGAACCAGCGGGCCATCCTGCTGCAGCGCGATCGCGCCGTGCGCGCGCTCGGCCCGGGCCGTCACTACGCTTTCGGCTGGGGTTTCGCGCTGGAGATCATCTACACCGACGCGCTCGTCTTCCGCATCAGCCCGGAGAACCGCGCTGTGCTGCCGCAGGACTGGTACGGCGAGGTCGAGATTGCGCCGGATCAGCGCGGCGTGCTCTTCAGGGACGGCGTGCCGCAGAGCTTCTTGCGGCCGGGCACGCACCGGTACTGGATCGTCGATCCGTCGGTCAAGCTCGCCGTCTACTCGGTGAACGAGCCGATGCCGAAGCTCAGCGACGAGCTCGTGCTGGTGCTTCCGTCCAAGGAGTACGTGCGCGTGCTCGTGCGTGAGGACGAGCGCGGCCTGCACTACGTCGCGGGTCGGCTCAAGGGTACGCTCGCTCCGGGTCAGTACGCGTTCTGGACCGGCGTCGACGCCCAGGTCGACGTGCGTATCGTCAGCCTGAGGCGCGAGCAGCTGGCCCTCGCGGGTCAGGATCTCTTGACCCGTGACAAGGTCTCGCTGCGGCTGTCGGTCGCGGTCGAGTACACCATCGTCGATCCGGCGCTCGCCGCCTGCGTCGCCGGTGACGTCAAGGACTCGGTCTACCTGCTCGTTCAGCTCGCGCTGCGCGAGTACGTGGCCGGCGTCACGCTCGACGAGCTGCTCGAGGGCCGCGACGCGATGACGCGCTACGTGGAAGGCGCGACCGTCGAGAAGGCGGAGCGTTTCGGCGTGCGCGTCGAGCGCGTGGGCGTCAAGGACGTCATCTTGCCGGGCGAGATGAAGACCCTGCTCAACCGCGTGATCGAGGCCGAGAAGGCGGCCGCCGCCAACGTGATCCTGCGCCGTGAAGAGACGGCGGCCACGCGCTCGCTGGCCAACACGGCCAAGGTCATGGCCGAGAACCCGGTCTTGCTCCGGCTCAAGGAGCTCGACGCACTCAAGGAGATCGCAGCGCAGATCGACGAGGTCAAGCTCGTCGTCGGCGCTGACGGCTTGAAGACGCTGCTGCCGGTGGATCTCCTCGGCCGCGGCAACGATTGAAGGCGCCCCCGAGCTTCTCTAGAAGCGTGGGGGCTCTTTCTTTTCTGGCTAGGGCACCGCCGCGAGCACGGCAAAGAGCGGCAGGGTGATGACGAAGAACAGCGCCGTACCGACGAGGTAGAGCGAGCTCGTCAGATCGCTGTCGAGATCGAAGAACATGGCGGCCAGGTTTGCCACCAGGCCGCTCGGCACCAGGCCGTAGAGCACGAGCACACGCGTATCGAGTGGCCCCAGGTTGGCGGCCAGCGCCAGCAGCAGGTAGAGCACCGGGTAGATCGTGCTGCGGTAGAGGAACGAAGCCACGTTCTCCCGCCAGTAGCGCTTCAACAGCGCACCCTTCGCGATCACGCCGATGGCGATGCCGCACAACGCCGTGCCGATCCAGATCAGGCCGCGTGTCACGGTGCCGAAGAGCTCGGGGCGGGGCACGTCGCACAGGTTCAGGGTCAAGCCGAGCAGCATGGCCCCGAGCGGCACCAGCACACGCGGATCGCGCAGGTTCTCGGTCAGCGCGGAGGCGAAGTCGAGCTGACCACGCAGCCCGAAGTAGCGGCACAGCGGGAAGCAGAAGAGCAGGATGTAAGGCAGCGCAAAGAAGTGAGCGTAGGTCGCCTGCGCCAGGCCGGCTTCTCCGTACAGCGCGAGAGCCACGAAGCCGAGCAGCGTGTAGCCGTGATTGCTCATGCTCATGGCGGCCACGAACGCGCCGCGGCGTTGCGGCGCCCCGCGCAGACCGCGGCTCAGCCGCCACCACAGCCCGAGCGTCGCCACCCAGCCGGTGAGCACGAGCAGCGGCAACGCCGACGACTCGCCCCTGACCTGGGCTACCCAGAGCGCAAACATCGAGATCGGCGTCTGACAGGCGTAGAGCGCGATCGAGAGCGCGCGACGGGCGAGCTCGCGGCCTGCGCCACGGCGCTGCAGAGCGACACCTACGAGGAGCGGCAGGACGATCCAGGCCAGAAGCTCGAGGTAGATTACTGCGCCGGCCATCCGCTCTCGGGCTTGTAAGCGGCGCATCCCTTCCGGTCAACCGCTTGCCAACCCGGCCGGCATGCTGGCAGCCTTCGAGCTACATGGTTCTGCTCGCACTGTCTCGCCGTGCCGTGGCGGTCGCCGTGCTGATCGGCTCCGCAGCGCTGCTCGGCTGGCTCTTTTTCGCCGAGTCGGACGAGCAGCGCATCCTGAGCAACCTGCAGCGACTGACCGCCGCCTTGGGCACACGTGAGGGTGAAGCCATCACTTTTCGCACGGCGCGCCTGAACGGTGAGTTCAAGGAGCTCTTGCACCCCGATGTCACACTCGACGCCCCGGAGCTCGAGCGAGCGCAGGGCATCCAGGCGCTGAGTCTGCTCGCGGCCAGCGCGCCGCGTGTCTACGGCGATTTCGACGTCAGCATCGGCGAGACCGACGTCGACCTCGACTCGAAGTCGAAGCGCGCGACGGTCACGGCTCGCGTGACGCTGGAAGGCAGCCGGGGCGGAGAGCTCCGGCGCGACAGCCGCACGGTGCACTTTCACATGGTCGTGCACGACGGCGAGTGGAAGGTGTACGGTATGCAGGTAGCCGCCGCTACCGACGAGGAACCCGAAGCGCGACCGTAACCTCAGTCAGGAGTCACGATGAGCGAAAGCGAGCCGCTCGACACCTTGCTGTTCACCCGCACCATCGGCAAACGACACGCCTCGCTCCAGCCGGCGATCGACGCGTTCGAAGCGCTCGCGCGCGCTGAAGGCTGGACGCTGACGCACAGCGAGGATGGCGCCTCGTTCTCGCCCGAACGTCTCGTGCGTCACGCCGTCGTGGTCCTGCTCAACACCACGGGCGACGTACTGAACGCCGAGCAACGCGAGTCATTCGAGGACTACGTGGCTCAGGGCGGCGGAGTGCTCGCCATTCACGCCCCCTCGGTGATCGACTTCGACTGGCCCTGGTACGAGCGCTTGATCGGCGCGCGCTTCACCCAGCACCCGGAGCCGCAGCACGGCGCAGTCGAGGTCGAAGACGCCGAGCACCCGGCGATGCGTGGAATTCCCCAGCGCTGGCAGCTCCACGATCAGTGGTACGACTTCGAGCAGAGCCCGCGCGCGCACGTCACGGTGCTGGCGAGCGTGGACGAGAGCAGCTACGAAGGCGGCAAGATGGGCAAGGATCACCCCATCATCTGGTGCCACGAGGCGCTGGGCGGGCGCAGCTTCTACTGCGGCCTCGGGCACGATTCCGCGCTCTACTCGGATCCGCTCTTCGTAGCCCATCTCGCCGCCGCTGTGCGCTGGTGTGCGCGCCAGGCGTAGTCCTTGCATCATCGCGCTGGTCAGGACGAAAGACAGAGCAAATGGAACGTGGCTCTTTGTTGCCGACGTGGGCGCTTGGCCCCTTCGAGAAACTCGACGATCACAATCCCTGCCTGCTGCCGCGGGGGGACACCTTCTTCGACTGTCCGCTCGCCGGCCCCGTGGCGTGGGAGGAAAAGGACGTCTTCAATCCTGCCGCGGTGGTGCGGAGCGGTCGTGTCTGTTTGCTCTACCGCGCCGAAGATCGCGTGGGGAAAAATGCAGGCACCTCGCGCATCGGCCTCGCCGAGAGC
>DATLIL010000905.1:0-4567 GCA_035539475.1 Polyangiaceae bacterium | reverse complement strand
GGAGCCGCTTCTTCACGCGCCAGTGGCGGCGAGAAACCGCGGCTGCCGAAGTTGCCCGGGGCGCCCTGCGGCGGCATCACGTGATGCGAGGTGGGCGGGGGCGCGGGCTCGTGCTCGGCCCCGTTGATGGTCGCGGGAGTCGAGTCGCCGCCGAACGAGAAGGGGCTGCTCGGACTGCTGCTGCTGGCGCCGTGGCTCGAGCGCGGCACGAACTTGGTGTTCATGCCCGGCAGCCCGATCTCCGAAGGGATCACCAGCATGATGAACAGGATGTAGAGCAGCGTGGCGCCGATCAGGGCAACCGTCGGTGCCCAGCGCCAACTCGCGAACTCGTTAAACAGCCTGATGCCCCTCATGGAAGCTACCGGAGCCGGGACCTTACCCCCGTCCGGGCCCGCGGTCGAGCCTTGCGAGCCTCCTGCCAGGGCAAGAATCGCCCGAGAGCGCGTTCACCCAGCGAGCGAACGGCAGCCTCGGAAAGGTCCTCGATGGCGGTTTCGAGCGGCGGCAGGGTTCGCGCGAAGATCCGCTTTTGCCGCTGCCAGACCGCGTACGGCACGACCAGGCGCGCGTGGTGCCCGGACCCGGTGTGCTCCTGCTCGCAATACGCCAGCAGGCGAGCTTCGAGCTCCGTCACCAGGACGCCGATCTTTCGCGAGCCGCGGGGCAGCTCGATCTCGTCGCTGCGCAGCTTTCCTG
Organism: Polyangiaceae bacterium; assembly: GCA_035539475.1. Taxonomy (GTDB): domain Bacteria; phylum Myxococcota_A; class Polyangia; order Polyangiales; family Polyangiaceae; genus PMG-095. The sequence continues at coordinate 3,868 of DATLIL010000905.1, read as the reverse complement.
CCTTTTCGAGCCGAGCCAGCAAGGCCCGTGAGTCCGGCTCGAGCCCCCTGGTCTGCCATGGGGCTCCGGAGCGCGCGACCGCGACCAGCGCGGGCCACAGCCGGCGATGGACGAGCGTCAGCTTGCCGCCCAGGAGCTTGGGCCAGGCGACCTCGTCGTTATCCAGGCGATTGAACGCTTCGTAAGCGAGCGCCCCGCTCGGCGCACCCCACCAGGACCCCTTCACCGGCGCTCCAGCGATCAGCTGGGTCGCGCAGAACAGCAGCGGGTCATGCAGCAGGAGCAGGCCATAGTCTGCGATGGTCGTCCGCAGCCGTCCGAGCGCTTTCTCGATTTCGGCTGACGTCGGCATCGGAGCCTCAAGGCGCGAGCTTGGCGACGAAGATATCGGAGAGCGAGGAGGAAACGGTGCCCTCGCCGAAGTCGATGTCGTCGAAGAAACGACCGCCCACGAAGGCGTTGCCCAGCCCATCGCTGCCGATCGCCAGGGCGTCGGCGTAGTCCGCGCCAAAAGCGCGCGCCCAGACGAAGTTGCCCGACGGGTCCAGCTTGATGATCGCCGAGTCGGAGTCGCCCGACAGCGGCGTCGGGGTGTCGAGCGAGCCGCGGAAGTACCCGCAGAGCAAGACATTGCCGAACGGATCGACGGCAACGTCGGCGGCGCCAGTCGGGACTGTGCTCGCGTCGTAATCGCGAGACCACAAGACGTTGCCTTGAACGTCGAACTTGGCGACGAACATGCCTTCCGACGCCGAGTGGCTCGCGTCGCCGAAATCGAGATTACCGTCGAAGTTGCCTGCCACGACAACGTTTCGCTCGGCATCGACCGCGACGCCGACAGGAAAGGCGTAACCACTTCCAAAAGTCTGCCCGCGGACCAGGGCGCCTTCGGAGTCGAAACGGACGATGAACCCGTTCGCTCCCAGGACCTCGACCGGGCCCTCGCCCCAATCGACATCGCCACTGAAGCGGCCAACGGCGATGGTGTCGCCCGCCGAATCGACCGCAACGCCGTAGACCAGCACGTGCCACCCGAAGAGCTGGTGATCCCAGACCCAGTTGCCGCTGGCGTCGAACTTCGCCACGAAACCGTTGATGTTTCCGTCGAGTGTCCGCGTTTCTCCGCCGAAGTTCGTGCTGTCGAAGATGATGCCGCCTAGCGAAATCTCCCCACCGGGAGAGGCGGCAACGTCCCAGCCTTCGCTTCCGGCGAACGCCTTGGCCCAGACGTCGTTGCCGTCAGCGTCGAACTTAGCGAGCACGTTGTGGCTCGGGGGACCAAAGCTTTCTCCGCCGATGGAGTAGCTGCCCTCGAAGCCACCGGTGACCAGCAGCGAGCCGTCACCGTCGAACGTAACGGCCTCGAGCTCCTGGCTAGCTCCGTCGCCATAGCCGCGGGCCCAGAGCCCGTTGCCGTCGGCGTCGTAGCGGACCACGTAAGCGTCCCAGTCACCGGCATTGGTTAGTGTGCCTTCGGGCGTACCGAAGCTCACGTCGCTCCACCATCCATTCACGGTGATGGCAAAGCTGCCGTCGGGCCTCACCGCGAGTCCTGTCAGAATTTGATCGGCCTGCGAGACGTAGGTGTGGCCGAACTGGAGTGCGCCCGTGCACGCGGGCGTCTCTCCGTCGCAGTCTTCGTCGACCGCGGTCGTGCAGTTCTCCAATGACGGCTCGCACTGTGGCGCTCCGCCTTCGCCACTCGTGGACGGCTCACCCGCGCTTCCGCCTTCGCCGGCCGTGGACGGCTCATCGTCGTCACCAGCTTCGCCGCCCATCGGCGGCTCTCCCGCGCTACCCGGAAAGCCGCCGATCGTCACTCCTCCTCCGATCGCGACGCTTCCGCCCGTACCGACGCTGGGCGGCTGGCCTCCGCGACCATCCGCCTTGCTGTCGGCCCCACCCGCCGAGCACGTTCCCCAAGAACCGGTCGCCTCACAGGTCTGCGAGCCAACCTTGCCCCCCGCGTCACAGACGCGCACGTCACCCGCCGCGCAGTCCGGGAGCATTCCAGAGGTACGTCCGCATCCCGCGAGGAGCGCCAACCAAACCCAGCTCCTGATCAATGCCGGCTTCAGCGTTCGACGACCACGGTGACCCATCCAGCCTCCACCCACCAGGGTCACTCAGCTGGCGCCCCGCGGCAAGGGGCCGCTTTCAGGCCACGTATTCGTAGTACTCGACGCCGAGATCCTGGAAGGCAGGCTCGTAACTCTGCCCGACCCGAGCGATGCGGAATTCCGAGCGCGGCGTGTACCTCAGATCGACGGGGACACCGTCGTGCAGGGCCTCGTACTGCTCGCGGCTGAGATCCACGGCTCCTTGCAGGGCGCGAACGAAGCCGATGCGGCGAGCCGCTGCCTGCCAGCCCTCCACCGCGGCGAGGGGCATGGCCTCGGAGGCGTCACCGCTGCCGTAGCCCACGGCGACGAGCGGCGCACCGAGGAGCTCCGTGTCGCTGGCGGCCGCTTGCTCGAAACCGGCGGCAAGCCAGGCGGGCAGCGCCGCGCTGTAGAGGTTGCCGAGGTCCTTCACCGGCTCGGAGCCGAGGCTCATCTTCTGGCTCAGGAGCTGGCGGAAAGCGGGCTTCTTGCGCAGGATGCCGGCGACTGCGGTGGTGGCAGCGTACGGATCGGCGAGGTCGCCCTTGAGCACGCCGGCGTAGAGATCGGGAGTCGACTCGGTCTCGCGCATCACGTCGTCGAAGCTGACGGCGGCCTCGGCGCAGAGCGCCTTGAGCTCGTCGTGGCGGTGATCGCCGCGCGCCAGACCGCGCACGTAGAGGAAGCTCATCGCCTGCACCGGCATCAGGTGATACGGGCGGTGGAAGAACAGGCCGCGCACGCTCTCGTAGTAGGTGCCGGCAGAGACACCGAGGCGGCGCAGCATGTCCTCCACGGCGTGCACCGTTTGATCGAGGTACGAGTACGTCGAGTACTTGCCGCTGAAGACCGGAAAGTCGGCCAGGCGCTGGGTGCGCGGCGCGTAGGCCTCGTTGAAGTGGCGGGCGAACGGCTTGCGGAAGTCCGGGCCGCGGTAGTCACTGGCCTTGCCGGTGCGCGCGAGGTCGCACCCAAACAAGCGGGGCTGGCGCTCGACCAGCATGGCCACGGCGCCGGCGCCCTGCGTCTGCTCGCCGGTGCTGCCGCGCTCGTACTCGGCGACGTCGGAGGCCACGACGATGGCGAGCTGATCGGCGCCGTCGAAGGCGGCGTAGCGCAGCGCGCTCTTCAGCGCGTACATGCCACCGAGGCAGGCGTGCTTGAACTCCGGGACCTCGAGGTGACGCGAGAGGCGCGGCAGGCCCAGCGAATCGAGCGCGCGGTCCACCATGCCGCGCACGATCACGGCGCCAGCAGCGTTGTCGGTGCTCGACTCGGTGCCGAGACCGAGAAAGCCGACGCGCCGCGGATCGATGTCGTTCTGGCGGATCAGGCGCAGCACGGCGTTGGCCGCCATGGTGTAGACGTTCTCGTGCGGGCCGCAGACGCGGAAGCTCTTGCCGACGACGGCGCTGATCTTGTCCCAGCTGTTATCGGTCCAGCCGCACCAGTCCTCGAGGTTCACGCGGAACGGCGGGACGTACAGCGAAAGCGCACTGACACCGGGCAAGGACGAAACGTCGCTCATGTCGAGGGTTTCGTAGTGGCGAGCGGGCCGGCCGGCAAGACCCTCCACCAAATCTTCACCCGTACCTATCATCCTTCCACGGATACGCGCTCATCGAGTAGCCCCGCATTTCCCAGAAGCCCGGGTGATCCGCGGTCAGGAGCTCGATGCGCCGGATCCACTTGGCGCCCTTCCAGGCATACAGCTGAGGAGTGATCATGCGGACAGGGCCGCCATGTTCGCGCGGCAGCGGCCCGCC
>DATLIL010000904.1:0-9276 GCA_035539475.1 Polyangiaceae bacterium | reverse complement strand
GGCCCCGACGAGGCCGACCCTTCACAGGGCCGCATCAGCTTCAAGTCCCCGCTCGGCTCGAGCCTGATGAAGCGCAAGGTCGGCGACGTGATCACCGTGCAGCGGCCCGCCGGCGAGATCGAGCTCGAGATCAAGGCGATCGACTATTAGTGTCCCGCCCGCCCGCCGCTATTTATCCGGTTCCTGGCTCGCGCCCTCGGGCTTCGTCCCGGCGACGGGCGGAGGAAGGACGGAAGGCACGGGATCCGGCTCGGGCAGGAGATCGGCGAAGGCGATGCCGTAGAGCTCCCATACGGTCACGAACAGCGCCGCGATGATCGGGCCGATCACGAAGCCCGTGAAGCCGAACAGCACGATCCCCCCCAACGTCGAGAGGAAGATCAAGAGGTCGGACATCTTCGTGTCCTTGCCGACCAAGAACGGGCGCAGCACGTTGTCGACGGTGCCCACCACCGCCGCGCACCAGGCGAATAGCCCGGCTGCGGCCGTGTAACGCCCGACGATGGCGAGGTAGATCACCGCCGGGATCCAGATCAGCGCCGTACCGATCCCGGGCAGCACTGAGAGGACAGCCATCACCGTGCCCCAGAACGCCGCGCCCTCGATTCCTGCCACCCAGAAGGCGAGGCCGGCGAGCGCGCCCTGGACGGCGCCGACCACGAGCGTACCCTTGACCGTCGCGCGCGTGACCGAGACGAAGCGATCGAGCATCTGGTTTTCGTCTTCGGGCGGCAGCGGCAAATAGTACAAGATCTTGCGCAGGATCCCGCGCCCATCGATCAGGAAGAAGAACATCGCGTACAGCGTGACGAAGAGCATGAAGAAGAACGTCACGGCCTGTCGCGCCGCCTCGGTGGCAGCCCGCACGGCTAGCGAGCCAGCCTGACCGGCGAGCTCGCCTGCCTTGGCCAAGATCTGCTCGCGATAAGGACGGAGCTTCTCCAGGACGGGTACGTTCCCCATCACGTCCTCGAGCTTTGGTGCGCGGCGTAGCTTGTCCTCGACCAGGGTGCGCGCCTCGCCACCGAGCTCGATCGCCTGAGTCGCCACCAGCGTCAGAAAGCCGATCAGCGGGCCGATCACCAGAACGAAGACCAGCAGCACGGTCGTGGCTGCGGCCCACACCTTGCGTCCTTTGAATCGACGCACGAGTCCGCGATACGGCGGGTGGAACATGCCGCTCAGGATGGCCGCGAACAAGAGCGCGATCAGAAACTCGTTGATCATCCACAGGAAGAGCAGCGTGATCCCCACCGCCAGGATGGCGAGCAAGATCCTGCGCAGACGGAGCGGATTGATCGGGGTGGTGTCCAGCACTGAGCGGGAGCTTAGCCCACATTTCGTAGCGCAGTGCCGACTCGGTGCTGTCCGCTCGCGCGGCCCTGTGGCACGCTCGGCGGCAGAGTTTGAGCTCCAGACTGACCTTCGTCGCCGTGCTGTTCGGCGCGGCATTTCTGGCTTGCGGCTGCGGGCGAAAATCCGCGCCGGTTCCAAGCGCCAAGACCGCGCCGAGCGCGCGCGCCGCAAGCCCGGCGGCGCCGTCGTCGCCCAGTCCCGTTGCCGCGAGCGACGACGGCGAGGAGACGGAAGCCAAGGTCGTCGAGGAACACCGCGCGAAAGGCGGCAAGCTCGCGGGGCTCGAGATCGGTGAGGTCAACGAGATCGGCCCTGCCGGCGCGGCCAGCGCCAGCGCCCGAGGTGTCGTGATGGTGACGCGGATTGGCGAGCTCTTGCTCGTACCACCGTCGCGCTTCAAGACGCCGCTCGACCGACCCGAAGCCGAGTTTGCGGCCAGCGCTCGCGGCCCAGCCGTGGCCGGCGACTTCGCCTACTTCGTGCTCGACGGCAGGCTCGTACGCCGGCGTCTGGACGGCGCTGGCGCACTCGAGGTGCTGGCCGACGACGCGCGAGACGGCGCGCGGGTGAGCGCGCTGCCGCAGAGTGGCAAGCAGCCGGCGCTGGCTGCCTACATCACACGCCCCGATAAGGAGGGCACGAGCCGGGCCAAGCTCTGGTTCAACGGTCGCACCGTGGCGCTGACGGCGGAGGGCGCCGGCGCGAGCAGCGTGGCGCTCGTGCAAAACGAGTCGAAGGTACTGGCGCTGTCGATCGACGGTCGCAGCGCGATGACGCCGGTGCACGCGCGCCCGATCGATGTCGCGGCGGCGGAGCCGGCGCCCGGCAATGATCAGGTGGTGTGGGTGGCTGGCTCGGCGCAGGCGCTCACCGAGATCGCCGCGGGCAGCGACGGCAAGCAAAGCTTTGGCTTCTTGCCAATCGCCAAGGACGTCAGTCATTTCGGACTGGCCGAGCTCGGGCTGGCGCCGGGCGGCGTGGGCGACGCCGAGGTCAGCTGGCGCCTGTACGCCAACGGCATCGATCTCGCGCCGATCAGCGCCGCCAAGATCTGCGGTTCGCTGTTCCTGGTCTACGCCCGGCCGATCGATGCGCGCCCGCGCTCCTCGCAAGAGCTCGTGCTGTCGCGGGTGGGGAGCAGCGAAACCGCCGTCCTCGTCAGTGCCCAGGGTTTCTCCAGCACCAGCCTGGCGAGCGCCGACGGCAAGGGCGGTCTGCTCGTCTACGTCGCCGATCGGCGGACCTTCGCGCTGCCGCTGCGCTGTCCCGCCTGAACGGCGAAATACCCGCTTTACACCGCACCGGCGCGCGGGCTACGTGGGCGCAGCCACCATGTTAGAGACCAACAAAAAGTCGAACGGCGCCAGCAAGACCAAGAGCAAGCTGACGGCCAGAACCGCCGATCGGCACGTCCTCTACCAGCGCTCCGTGCAGGAGCCGAGCGCCGAGCTCGCCTTCATCGATCGCGTCTTCAAGAACGTGCGCGGCCGCAAGGCGCTCTCCTTGCGCGAGGACTTCTGCGGCACTGCGCTGTTGTGCGCCGCCTGGGTCGACAGCCTGGCAACCCGCACCGCGACCGGCATCGACATCGATCCCGCGGTGCTCGCCTGGGGCAAGAAGCACAACGTCGATCCGCTAGGCGACAAGCAGGAGCGCTTGACCCTGCTGAAGCAAGACGTGCGCGCTCCGGTGAAGGCGTCGCACGACGTGATCTGCGCCTTCAACTTCAGCTACTGGATCTTCCGCACGCGCGACGAGATGCGCGCGTACTTCGCCCACGTGCGCAAAGGATTGAAGAAGGACGGGCTGTTCTTGCTCGACGCCTACGGCGGCTGGGAAGCACACGAGCCCATGCTCGAGCGCTCCAAGAAGGGCGGCTTCACCTACGTCTGGGATCAGCACAAGTTCGATCCGATCAGTCACGAGATCGAGAACCACATTCACTTCACCTTCCCCGACGGCACGCGCATGCACCGCGCGTTCAGCTACTACTGGCGCTTCTGGACGCTGCCCGAGCTGAAGGAGCTCCTGCTCGAAGCCGGGTTCTCCGACGTCGACGTTTACTGGGACGCGAGCTCCGACCCGGAGCGGGACGACTATCGTCCGCGCACGCGGGCCCCCAACCAGCCCGGCTGGCTAGCCTATATCGTCGCCACCAGGTAAAACCTTCGCCGAGTGAAAGGTCGGTCCCCCGCCGGCCGTTGAGCTCGAAGAGGGCACTCGTGCGTCTAACTCCCATGCCTCGATTTCCCGCGGATCCCCGCACCCGCCAGCGCTTGATTGCACTGGTACTGTTCTCGGTCCTGGGCGGTTGCGGCGGCTATCAGAAGAGCGAGCCGCAGGCCGCGCCCGCCGCCGAGCAGGCGCCAGGCAGCCCGTCGGGGGCGGGTATGGACGAGGACCAGGCGGCCGAACCCGCAACCCTCGAAGAGGCCGAAGCCCAGCTGAAGCGAGCAGAAGCCGAGCTGCAGAACGCGCTCGGGCCGATGGCGTTCGCCGAACCGCCAGCAGCCACTGCCGGCGCGCAGCCTGCGCCTGCGCCTGCCCAGGCGCCACCAGCGGCGGAAGCGAGCGCGCCGCGCGACGCCGAGCGCGCCGAGGCCGAAAAGAAGTCCGAGGCCTCGTCGAACTGCGATCTCGCCTGTCGCGCCTTCTCTTCGCTGAGCCGCGCCGCTCAGGCTGTCTGCCGCCTGGACGGTGACGGCGGCGAGCGCTGCAGCCGCGCGCGCAAGGTCGTCGCCGACGCCGAAGCGCGCGTGTCGAGCTGCAGCTGCGCGCGGCCATGAAGCGCGTCGGTCGGCTGGCACCAAGTCCGACCGGGTTTCTTCACCTCGGCCACGCGCGCACCTTCCTGCTCGCCTGGTGGCACGCGCGCAACACCGGCAGTGAGCTCTTGCTGCGCATCGAAGATCTGGACGGCCCGCGCGCCCGCCCGGAGTTCAACGATGCGGCCCGCCGCGATCTCGAATGGCTCGGGCTCGATTGGGACGGCGCGCCGCTGCTCCAGTCCGACGGACTCGCCGCGCTCGACAGGGCCGTCGAACAGTTGCTGCGTGACGGGCAGGCTTACCCTTGTGTCTGCACGCGCGGCGATCTGCGCCTGGCCCAGAGCGCACCTCAGCTTGGCGTGAGCGAGCCGCGTTATCCGGGCACTTGCCGCGGCCGCTACGCCTCACTCGGCGAGGCACGCGAGAAGAGCGGGCGCGAGCCAGGCGTGCGCCTCGTGGTGCCGCCCGGTAGCGTCAGCGTTCACGATCGATTCGCGGGTGATTTCAGCGCCGACGTGGCGGCGGAGGTGGGCGACTTCTTGATCGCGCGCCGCGGTGGGCAACCCGCCTACCAGCTCGCCGTCGTCGTCGACGACGCGGCGCAGGGCGTGACCGACGTGGTGCGCGGTGAAGATCTCCTGCCCAGCACCGTCAGGCAGTGGCACGTCCGCCGTGCGCTGGGGCTCGCGAGCCCGGCGCACTATCACGTGCCGCTGGTACTCGACGAAGGCGGGCGCCGCCTGGCCAAGCGGGCCGACGATCTCAGCCTGAGCGAGCTTCGCGATGGCGGCACCGATCCCCGCGCCGTGGTCGGCTGGGCGGCGGCGAGCGCGGGCCTGTCCGTGCCCGAGCGGGTCACGCCCGGGCAAGCGCTCCCTGGCTTCGATTTCGCCAAGGTGCCGCGCGAGCCAGTGACGCTCGACGACGACCAGATCGAGCGCCTACGCCAGGCGCGCTAGCGCAGAAGATCATTGTTGGGATCGAGCGGGACGAGCAGCGCCTCGATCGCGCCGTCCGGAACGTCCTGCCCCTCGTCGAGGATGTCGACGTGCAAGTCCCCGTTCGAGTCCTTGTTGACCGAGACGCGCAGCGCGCCCCGGCGCTTGGCCTTGGCGTGCTGGAGCACCGGGCTCTCGGCCGTGGTCGCCGTCGGGCGTGGGCCAGCCGGCCGCGACGGGCTCGGCGGCGAGGGCGTGACACTGGTTCGCTGCGGCGGCGGACTCGGGCTCTTGGAGTTGCCGGTATGAGTCCCGTTGGTCGGGCTGGGCGACCTCGAAGCGAACGCGGGCGGTGCTGGCGTGACGAGCCTCGGCGCGGAGGACGGCGAGCTCTTGGCGACCGCGCTCGGCGCTGGCGGCCGCTTCGACGCCGCGGGTCTCTCCGGCGGCGTCGGCAGCGGCGGGAGCTTGGGCGGCAACGACGAGGCACGCCGTACGGGCGTCTCCACGCGATCGGCGAAGTCGTCGTGATGCGTCGGCGGCACGGGCACGGTCTGCGGCGATTGCATCAGGGTGGTCAGGTCGGCGGCGACGCGTGCCAGCGACAGAGCGCGGATGTCGGTGCCCGACTCCTCGGCGTGCTCGGCGGCGCGGCGCAGCCAGCGCACTGCCTCGCGCGGATCGCCCTGACCCCAGAGTGCGCGCCCGGTCTCGAGCGCCAGCACGACGTCCTCCGCGTCACCCGCTTCGACTATCGGAAATCGTTCCGGCTCGGCGCTCGTGGACATCATCATCATATTTTGCACCTCGATGCTGGGTCGCAGTAGGGGGAAGGTAGCGACCTCGCGGCTCAACTTTCGCGGCGACAGCAGCACGCCGACGCAAGCAGCTGTTCAATAGGTGGAGCGAGTCCTCCACGGATTACGAGGCGCGGGAAAATAGCGTAATTTTCCCGATGATTTTCTACGACGAGTGCGATTTTCCGCGCAGCCCGCGATCTCAGCGCACACCGTGCGTGCGGCGCGAAAGCACGGGCGATATCACGGTCATGAACAGACCTACGACGAGCGCGATGATCGCGATCTGACCGAACACGGTGCCGTAGACCATCACCGTCTCGGTCGGCGGTGGCAGCGTCTTGCCGCCTTCCGCGCCCTTCACGCCGGTGAGCGCCGCGATCAGGCTGGCCACGTACTGCGCGAACGCAGACGACAAGAACCACGTGCCCATCATCATGCCGACGATGCCGGGCGGCGACAGCTTGGTGATCATCGAGAGCCCGATCGGCGAGACGCAGAGCTCTCCTGTCGTGTGCAGGAGGTAACCGAGCAAGAGCCAGCCCGCGCCGACCAGACCGTCGTCGCGAGAGACGATCGCGCCCACCCACAGCGCGCCGAAGCCGAGCCCGAGCTGGAGGATGCCGAGGCTGAACTTGAGCGCGATGCTCGGCTCGAGGTCCTTCTTGGCGAGCTTGACCCACAGGTAGCTGAAGACGAGCCCGAAGATCAGGATGTAAGCTGGATTCGCGGCCTGGAATACCGACGCGTCGATTTTCCAGGAGCCGAGCTGACGATCGACGTTGCGATCGGCGAATAGGTTCATCGAGCTCCCCGCTTGCTCGAAGAAGGCCCAGAACACCATCGAGACCGCGATCAACACGAGCGCGACGGCCATGCGATCGCGCGCCACCTTGTCTTGCATCCGGAGCAGGTAGGTGATGAGGCCAATCAAGACCACGATCCCCAAGCCCGTCAGAATGTAGCCGACCAGACTCGTGCGCTGCACCAGCTGCCAGGCGACGATCACCGCCGGCACCGTCCCGCCGTAGACCAGGAGCTCGCGCATGGACGACCCCGGCGCGCCTGCGCTGGCCGGAACGAGCTCCGCCGCTGCACCGATCTTCTTCTGACCGAGAAGAAACACGGCCAGACCGATCAGCATGCCGACGCCGGCCAGACCGAACCCGAGGTGCCAGCCGTACCTCTCGCCCAGCACACCGCAGACGAGCGGCGCGAGAAAGGCGCCCAGGTTGATGCCCATGTAGAAGATGGTGAAGCCGGCGTCGCGCCGCGGATCACCCGGCTCGTACAGCCGCCCGACGATGGTCGAGATGTTGGGCTTGAAGAAGCCGTTGCCGCAGATGAGCAGGCCGAGCGCCAGGTAGAACAGCGGCTCGAAGGCCATCGTGAAGTGGCCCAGCGACATGAGCACGCCACCGAGCACGACGGCCCTGCGAAAGCCGAGGATCTTGTCGGCGATGAGCCCGCCGAACACCGGCGTGGCGTAGACCAGCGCAGTGTAGCTGCCGTAGATCGCGTACGCGCGCTCGTCGTCGAAGGAGAACGCCTTCGTCATGTAAAGCACGAGCAAGGCGCGCATGCCGTAGAAGCTGAAGCGCTCCCAGGCCTCGGCGAAGAACAGGTACTTCAGACCCTCGGGGTGCCGTGCGCTCGCGGTCGCCACGGGCCCGACGATAACAAGGAATCGGCAGAAATGTTCAGGCTTCGGGCGCCGGAGCAGGCACCGGACGCGTCAGTCCGCGCTTCGAGAGCTCCTGCATGGCGCCGGCGACGCGCTGCAGGTCCTCGTAGGTGAGCACGCCGAGCACCCCCTCGGGGCTCATCACCACCACCGGCCCTCGAGCCTCCATCATCCTGGCCCTGACCTGATCGAGCGGCAGGTCTGCCTTCACGGCCACGAAATCGCGGCGCACGATCTTCGAGATCAGGGCGGAAGGACCGAGCACCGGCGCGGCGTGCAACACGTCCTGACGGCTGACGATGCCGACGAGCTCGTGGCCGTGCAGGACGACGAAGGCCGGCTGCGGCGAGCGCAGCACCTGATCGAGGACGACACCCAGCGGATCGCTGGGCGAGAGCGCCGCCGCGTCCGGATTGCAGACCTCGCCGGCACGGAGCTCGCGCAGCACCGTGGCCGCTTGCTGGAAGTTGCGCTCCTGGCCCGCCGCGAAGAAGACGAACGCGCCGATCAGCGCCAGGATGGGGCTCTGCACCTCGAAGAGGGCCCAGACGATGAAGCCCACCGCCAGGACCTGACCCAGGCCGGCGGCGATGCGGGTGGCCCGCGGTTTGTCGAACACCATCGTGAGCACGGCACGCAGTGCGCGGCCACCGTCCATGGGCAGCGCCGGGATCATGTTGAACACGGCCAGGATCATGTTGCTGAGCACCAGCCATTCGGCGAAGCCATGCAGGCTGAGCGACGGAACGGCTTTGTCCAGGAACGAGATCTCGCCGCGCAACGCGAGGGCCAGAGCGAAAGCGATCACGACGTTGACGAACGGGCCCGCCACGGCGATGAGGAGCTCCTGCCAGGCCTTGCTCGGTTCGCTGCGGAGCATGGCCACGCCACCGATCGGCAGCAGCACGATCTCCTTCACCTCGACGCCGAAGCGCTGCGCCACCAGGCTATGGCCGAGCTCGTGCAGCGTGATGCAGACGAACAGCGCGCAGGCGAACAGCGCCCCAAACCCGAGTCCGGCGGCGCCGTAAAGGTTGCGGAAGTCGAAGGCCACCAGGGCCACCATGATGAGCATCGTCGCGTGGACGCGGATGTCGATGCCCGAGACGCGCAGGAGGCGGTACGACCATTTCATCGTCGGCAGGACCTATCGAGGAAACCTAAGGCCGAACCACGGTCGGCACCAGGCCACCACCCCCTTGCCGCCGGCTAGAACTCGCCCGAAGCGATGAGCCCTGCAGCCGTGGCCGAAAACTGCGGAGTCAGACGCAGCTGCCCGCGGTACAGGTCCTGGCGCACGAGTCGCTCACTGGTGGAGGCCAGCCCATAGATGAGGAGCGCCGCGCCGGTGCCCTGCATCAAGCCGTCGAGGATGAGGAAGGTGCGCCCCGTACGCTCGTCGGTGCAATTGAAGTCGTCGTTGGGGTCGCAGCTGTAGTCGCTGCCCGCCAGGGTCAGCCAGGGCCCCGCCACGGGGACGACGAGCCAGATCCGCTGTTCTTCCAGGTCCGTGAAGGTGATGCCGAGCACGTAGGGCACGCCGAGCAGGATGGACCCCGCGATGATCGGACCACGCCGGACCCGATTTTCGAGCATGTAGCCCTGCGGAATGGGCTCTCCAGGGGTGTAGGGCAGGTACGCAGGCGGGGCGTTCCATGAGTTGTCAGCCGGCGGGGGATAAGCGGGCGGATAACCCTGAGGCGGCGGATAAGCCGGCGGCGGCGGGTAGGCGG
>DATLIL010000903.1:0-5816 GCA_035539475.1 Polyangiaceae bacterium | reverse complement strand
CGCTTCCATCAGGCGCTTGGCGTCGGTGAACAGCGTCTCGGCGAGCGCTCGGTCCTTGCTCTGGGCGGAGGCGGTCAGCGGGAGCAACAAGCCGGCGAGCGCACCGGCGATGGACGAAATACGCATGAACGGTCCTGGTTCAGTCGAGGCCACGGGGTAGGCCCGGCGGTTTCTGGGCGTCGGCGTGGGCGGCGCTGGCGCGGGCTCGCCCGTGAGCACTCCCCGCCATCCACGTAGATCTGCGCTCACACCGCATGCCGTCGAAACTTTTGATACGGGCAAAGCCGGCCGCCGTCAATCGCGAGCGGCCATCAGCGCGGTACGACGTTCACATTGAACATGCCGCGCGCTCGATGAGATGACGCTGGCTATGGAAGCGGGCTTGATACCGCGTAAGCCGTCAGTAGTGCGTCGAGCGCCGAGCCCTGCCGCCTGGACGATGCCCCGTCGAACGCCACGTGCCAGTGGTAGCCGAACTGATTCTCGGCATTGCGGGCCACGTTCCAGATCGAGTCGCTCTGCTTGCGCGCGTACTCCTGGATGTCCTGCGCGGGACGGGCACGGTAGAACGCGAGCAGGTTGCGGAAGAAGACGCCCTTGAACTGCCAGCAGTCCTTGGTGTCGATGCCGCACGGCTCTGTCATGACGCCATCCGACTGCAGCGACGGCGACGTCATGGTGGCGCCCACGATGGCGCCTGCTTCATCGAGCAAGGTCGCGTCACCCGTGCTGGCCGCCAGATCGACGAGCGCGCCAACGAGGACCCCCTGGTTGTAGGAAAAGGTACCACCCGTCGCCTCGCAGGTCGTGAGATCGCTTAGCGTGTCGATGACGAGCTTGTCTGAGCGGAGCATGCCGGTGCCTTTGAACCACGTCCAGGTCCGCTGCGCCCAATCGAGGAAGCTGCCAGCACCCGTGTCACCAGGCGTCCGCAGGTGCAGTTGGGCTGCGGTCTGCATGAACAGCGAGTTCGAAATCGCGTTCTTCTTGTCCTTCTGGCTGCGCCAGTAGATCCCGCCGTTGCATTTGTCGTCCCAGCTCCCGGCCATGCGCTGAAAGATGGTCTTCGCCATGTCCAGATAGGCCTGCTGCTGGGTGAGGTCGTAGGCCTTGATCCAGACGAGCGCCCACCAGCCGTCGTCGTCGTAGAAGCCGTGGCGGTCGAAGTCGCTGTCCTTGTTCTTCTGGAACGTGTTGTCGATATCGGCGAAGTACGTCATGTCGCCGGTCTCGCGCGTGTAGTCGATCACCGTGGTGAGCTGGTTGCCGCTCGTCCACCAGTCGTCCTCCTCGAACAGGCCCGTGCTGGCGTCGTACCAAGCCTGCAAGGGCTCCATGCCCGCGACGACGCGGGCGCGCAGCGACTCGTCGAGCTGAGGGGGCGAGCCGCCAGCGGCGACACCACCGGAGCCAGCTCGCCCGAGCCGCCCAGACTGTCCGATCCGCCGGCACCGCCCGATCCGCCGGGCGTGGTGCTGCCGCCCTGCCCGCTCATCGCCTGTCCACCAGACCCGCCGGCGCCAGCCGTGCCGCCGGCGGTACCCCCCGTGCCGCCGGCGACAACCGCTCCGGCCGCGCCCGCTTGGCCCGCCATAGCCCCCGACAGGGGACGACTATCGCCGTCCTCCAGCTCGCACCCTGGCAACAAGGCGAAGACCGAAGCGACGACGACGCAACGAATGGAAAGCCAGCCCTTGAGCATTGTCTCGGAATTCCGCGGCCCGCACGAGAGCGTTGCCGCGACGGTGAGTGGAGTCAGGCGGCAAGAACGATCCCTCTCAGCCTGAGGACCCGTTCAACGCTGATCTGCGGAGGAGGAGGGATTCGAACCCACGGTACCCCTGCGAGTACGCCGGTCGAAGGTCACCTCGTGGGAGGTAAACCATGACGGGTAATCCACCGCCTCAGAATCCCCGGTACTCTTGCGAGGGGGATCGCAGCGGAAGCGTTCGTCGCGGGCACAGCGTCAGGTCGGCTCATCGAGTGAGGAGCCGCCTTCGCAGCAGCGAAGCTGAAACCACCGTTAGGAAGAGCTGCCAGAGCCCGGGAAGGTCACCTCGCTGGCCGACGACCGAGCAGCCGCAGCCGCCCGTGCCGAGCTCGGCGACGTGGCTTCGCACCAGGATTGTCTCCGTACCGCGCTCGCCGTCGAGCGTCAGCAAGAGCTCGTCCGAGCCCTCGGAGCCGCGGCTGTCGTGGAAGCGACCCAGCATGTCTGGTTCCAGTGAAGCGCAATCATCCTGCGGAGGGGTCGTGTCGCAGGAATCGAAGGTGAAGTCACGTGCGACGAGCGGCGAGGCGCAGACGTTCCCCACTTCCAGGAAGATGCCGCAATCGCAGGTGTCCTCGACGACCCGCACGTGGGCGCAGCCGCCGTCGGGTGGGTCGATCACGGTTTCATCGACGGCGATCTCGCAACTGTTGGGGCACTCGGCGCGAGCAGGTGCCGCGAGGGAAATCAACCCCGCGAAGATGCCCGCGCCGGTCCAGCGGTGAAAGGTTCCAACGACCACGCAGCTCACCGAGCCTACAGATGTGCCAGCACGTAGGCGATGTCGTCCTGGACGATACGCTCCGCGCGCGCGGTGATGTGCGTGCCCTCCTGCGCGCCCGCCTCGGTCGAGAGGGCCTGCAACTGCTTCGACGTCCCATTCAGGTGCCCGCGGTCGTACGAGCGCGTGGCCCCTTCGATGATCTTCACCATACCGTCCGCGACGCCGTCGGACGTGATCTCGCCACGACGCCGGAGGCGCAGCCACGCTTGACGCTTGCCAGGTAGCCATTGCATCCGCGAGCCAACATGCCGCCGGTCAGGGCATGATCTTGATAAGCGACGGGCATCCCAACCTCGCTGAAGAGTGTGCCGGCGACGGCTCGGACGACGCCCCGGTGGACGCTGAGCCAGTGATCGAAGAGATAGAGCGCGCGTACAGCGCGTCTGGTGACTTCACCTTCGTGGTTGGTTTGCCGGGTAGCGTCGTCCCGCGCAGCATCGCAAGCTGGTCTAGGTGTACGACAGGCCTTCGGTTGCGTCACCCATTGAGCCGGCCGGATCAGACGCTCTTGCAGACCTCGCTCAGCACACGCCGGAGCCAGGCGCTGCCGGGGTCGGCGTCCACGCGTTCGTGCCACACCTGTCCCACCGTCGACTTCGGCAGGGGTAAAGGGGGCGTAAAGACCGCGAGCCCAAGGCGACGAGCCGACGACTCGGCCACCCGGCGGCTGAGCGCTGCCACCATGTCGGTCTCGGCCACTAGGTGCGGCACCATCAAGAAATGGGAAACGCGCGCGCCAACGCGCCGCGAAAGTCCCATGCGAGCGAGCGCAGCGTCCACGGATCCGCGACCGCCTGCGCGCTGAGTCACCAGCACGTGGTCGAGCTCCAGGTAGCGCTTCAAGGTGAGCCGGCCGTGTACCAGCGCGTGCCGCTTGCGGACGATGCAGACGTAATCTTCGTGGAACAGCGGCTGCTCGTGGTGCCCCGGCGGCAGCGCGCCGTAGTAGCCCAGCATCAGATCGACCTCACCAGTCTCCAGGGTGGGAGGAACCTCGTGCTGCCCCCAGGAACGGACCTCGATCTGCACGCCCGGAGCTTCGCGCCCCAGCCGGCGCAGCAGGCCGGGCAGGACCACGTACTCGGTGTAGTCGCTCGCCGCGATCACGAACGTCCGCGTGCTGCTAGCGGGGTCGAAGCCAGCGCTGCTCTCCAGCGCATCTTCCACCAGGGCCAGTGCCTGGCGTACGGGCCCGGCCAGGGCCAGCGCGCGCTCGGTGGCAACAACACCACGCCGCGCGCGAACGAAGAGCGGGTCGCCCAGTGCCTGGCGCAGCTGCCCGAGGGCGTTGCTTACGGCCGACTGCGTGAGCCCGAGCTGGCGGGCTGCGCGCGTCACGTTCTGCTCGCGATTCAGCGCGTCAAGCACGAGCAGCAGGTTCAGATTCAGGTTCCTGATTGAGACATTCACAAGAGTGATAATTAGTATCATAAACATGCGTTGTACAAATGTCTGAGCGGAGCCCATGTTCTTCCGTGTCGGACGCAGCTCGTGCGTCCCGAAAGGAAAACCTCAACAACATGCAACCGCGAAACATCGAGCGATCCGAGCTCCAGGCCGCGCTGGCCGCTCAGGCGGCCCCCCAACTGCTCGAGGCCCTGGACGAGGCCTACTACCGCAAGGCGCACCTGCCGGGAGCGATAGCCCTGCCTCTCTCGCGCCTGGCGGATATCGCGCGCGAGCGCCTGCGCGACAAGAACGCTGCGCTGGTCGTCTATTGCGCGAGCAGCACGTGCAGGAACTCGGACATCGCTGCCAGGGGCCTGATCGCGCTCGGCTACCGCAACGTGAGCGTCTATACCGCGGGCAAGGCCGACTGGATCGAGGCAGGCCTGCCCGTGGAAGTGGGTGCTTCCGTGGAGGTGGCGTCATGAGCCGCATGCGCGTGCGGCAGCTCGTCATGACCGCCTTGCTGACCGACGACTCGAGGGCCGCGCTGTTTCAACGCATCGCACTGGCCGGCGTCGTCTTGCCCCACGGTCTGCAGAAGGTGTTCGGCTGGTTCGGCGGCTGGGGCGTCCAGGGCACCATCGCCTGGTTCGAGAGCGCGCTGGGCGTTCCGTCACCGCTTTCCTCGCTGGTCATCGCGTCCGACTTTCTGGGTGCCATCGCGCTCGCGTTCGGACTGTTCGTGCGCCTGACCGCGCTCGGGATTGCGTTGACCATGCTCGGCGCGATCGCCCTGCTTCACGCGCCCAACGGCTTTTTCATGAACTGGTCGGGCGCGAACGCCGGTGAGGGCTTCGAGTTTCATCTGCTGGCCCTGGCGCTCAGCTTGCCGCTCGTCGTCCGCGGCGGTGGTGCCTGGTCGCTGGATCGCTGGCTTTCCAAGCAGCTTGCGGCCGACGGCCCCCGCGGCGAGCACGGCGTCACCCAGTTCGAAGCAAAGGGAGCCACCACCTAGCGCATTGGCTGCGGCTGGGCGTCGTCGCGACGAACGACGCCCTGCGAACTCCCTCCTGCAGGCACGAGAAGGCAAGCAGGGCGATCTGCGTTCTTGGTTTATCGAATAAACCAAACGGGCTCGAGCCTTCCCTCGCTCGTCACCCCTGGAAGCGCGCAACCACTTGATTCGATTGCTATCTGGGCGGAGGAGGAGGGATTCGAACCCACGGTACCCTTGCGAGTACGCCGGTTTTCAAAATATGGGACGACCCGACCTCGTCGGACCAACCAAAGGCACGAGAAGGCAACGAGAGCGATCCGGGACGAGGCCTTCGTCTACCCGAGGGTCACGAAGGGCACGTCGTGGGACGTAAACCATGACGGATAAACCAAGACCCGACTGGTTTGCAGGCACGGCGCTTGCCTTTCCATCTGATGCGCATGGCATCGCCACGTAAACACGCCCAACCGGAACGGAACGGAACCGATGCGAGCCTCGCCCACGAACGCGGAAAGACCGACCTAGAGCTCGCGAGGCGAACGAGCGACATCGAGGTAACCGCCGACGGAGCCGTAGGCACCGCGCGTCGCCGCGCGGACGAGGTGCTGTTGCGAGAGCGGTCGCGCGCCGACGAGAAACTGTTGCAGACGGGTCCTGATATTGGCGAGTGGGCGCTCGTCGACGCGGAACGCCAGCGAGAGGATGAAGTCCTGCGCGGCGAACGCGCCATGGCCGACGGGGAGCTCTCGAGTGAGCGAGACGCCCACCAGCGAGCCCTGCGTGCATTGCTGGCTCTCGAGCGCGAACAGACCGATAATCACCTGCTCCTCGAGCGAGACCACGTCGATCGAGCCATCGGATCACGCGACGAATTC
>DATLIL010000902.1:0-11372 GCA_035539475.1 Polyangiaceae bacterium | reverse complement strand
AACCACTCACGCCACCACGTGTACACACGCCGCAACTTGATGCGAGGGCTTGGTGCCGGCACGTTGCTCCTGGCCCCGTTCCTGCAGCACCGAAGCAGCTTTGCGCAGGCCGCGGCCGCCGGAAACCTGCTCATCTTCTTCACGCCCAACGGCCACATCAAGGATGAGTTCGAGGCCGAGGGCTCCGGCGCGACGTTCACGCTCAAGCCGTCGCTCGCGCCGCTCGAGGCGTTCAAGCAGGACATCGCCGTCATCCGCGGCCTGTCGCTGAAGACGCCGACCAAGATCAACAGCCACGACGACATCTGCCGTATCCTCACCTGCTGCCAGGGTGAAGACCAGGCGCTGGCCTACGGTCCCTCGATCGACCACGTCATCGGCAACGCGCTCGGCATCCGCCCGCTCTACGTCAATCCGGAGCCGAACCGCGACGAGGGCCACTGGCGCAACGCTCTCAGCTGGCGCGAGGCGGAGATCCCCGAGCCCTTCGTCAAGAACCCGAGCACGGTGTTCGCCAACCTGTTCGGCGGGGCCGTCTCGCCGGCGCCTCCGGACGAAACCGTCGATCGCGCTCGGGCGCGAAACCAGAGCATCCTCGACTTCGTGAAGGACGACATTCAGACCTTCCGCGGTCGCATCAACGCCGAAGACAAGGCGCACCTCGATCTCTATCTCGACTCGCTGCGCGACGTCGAACAGCGCGTCACGACCGGCATGACGCTCGGCGGCGGCGGTCTGTGCAGCCCGCAGACGCTGGAGGCCCGCCTCAGCGGGTTGCCCGCGACGCCGGTGCAAGAAGACGACGATTCGCCCAACGGCCTGGCGGAGGACCTCAAGCTGAACGGCGACATGATGGTCGACCTGATCAGCTCCGCGTTTGCTTGCGGCACCCAGCGCGTCGCCAGCATCCTGTGGCAGGGCGCCTCCGAGGGACTCGACCCGTACCAGAACACCGGCTCGCCGAACCACCACAGCATCAGCCACTCCCCGGACCTCACGACCTGGAAAGGGATCGACGTCTGGTACGCCGAGCGCTTCGCCTACGCGCTCGATAGCCTGAAGAAAGTGAACATGCTGGACAAGACGATCGTGGTCTGGGTGACCGAGATCGCCCAGGGTCACGAGACGGGTGACTTCGTCTACCTCGTCGCCGGCGGACAGTCGCTCGGCATCAAGACCGGCCAGCGCATTCACTATCCGTTCGAGGGCAACCCCGGCGATCCCAACGTGCTCAAGGATCCCAAGCACCGGAGCCTTGCGGATCTGTGGGTGACGGTGCAGCAGGCGCTCGGCGTGCCGGGCGACACCTTCGGCGATCCGGAGTGGTCGACCGGGCCGCTCACCGAGCTCCGCGGTTAGTCACCGCCCCGCATATACGGGGGCCTGACCGCGACCGGCAGCGTGCTGTAGGCTCGATCGCATGCAGCAAGGCGGACCTCCAGGCGGTTATGGCGGACCTCCACAGGGCGGCGGACCCCCGCAGGGCTACGGCGGACCTCCGCAAGGCTACGGTGGACCTCCGCAAGGCTACGGTGGACCTCCGCAGGGTTATCCGCCGCAGCAGGGCTACGGGCAACCGCAGCAGGGCTACGGCTATCCGCAGCAGCCGCAGCAACCAGGCTTACCCGCTTGGGTTGGCTGGGTGGCGCGCGGCTTTCTCGCCTTCGGGATCCTGCTCGCGATCCTCACGGTCGTCGGTGGCATGTCGAGCGAGAGTCTGGGCTCGACGCTCGCCATGGCAACGGCAGGGCCGCTCGGCTTCGGCATCGTCGCCACGGCGCTGAGCGGAAAGAAGGCGACGGGTGGACCCGGCAAACCGCTCGGCCTCGGCTGCCTCGCCGGCTTCATGCTCCTGGTCGTCGTCGGGATCTTCTTCGTCGTGATCTTCCCGGCCCTCTGAGCTCAGGGCGGGCAGAACTCGACGCGAGTACCCTCGTCGTTCTCGACCTCGGCATCACAAGCGGCGTCCGATAGATCGCTGCAGGTACACGCGAGCCCCGCGGGCCCACCGTCGTACGTGTAACAGCAGTCGAACGGGGCGCACTCGCCGTACTCGCCCGGCTCCTGTACGCAGACGCAGCCGTTGGCGAGCGGGTTGCAGTACCAGCCGGCGCCCGGTGAGCCACCGCCGCCGGGTGTGGACGGCTCGCCAGCGCCGCCGCCCTGGCCACTCGAGCTTCCGCCCGCCTCTCCGCTGCCGGTGCCGGCGTGCCCGCCCGCGTTGCTTTCACCGCCCGAGGTACTGCCAGCCGTTGCCGGCGCCTCACCGGCGCTTCCGCCGCTCGTGGCCTCACCGGCGCTTCCGCTCCCGCCCCTGGCGCTGCCGGCGCTTCCACCCGTGTCGGAGAACGCCGAGCCCTCGGGGTCGTCGTCGCAGGCCGGCACCGCGTAGAGCGCAGCTGCTGCGGCAGTAATCAAGAGTCGAAGCTTGGGCTTGGGCATCGCGTCCTCCTCCGCTGGGAAAGGGGAGACTACGCTGCCGCGGCGGAGAGCGCGAGCCCGCCTGGCTCAGACCAGCAGAGCGTCGACGATTCCGCCGCTGTTGCCGTGCGACGTGACGTTGGTCAGGCCGAATCCCTTTTGCAGGATCGTCAGGTGGACGTCGGCCAGCCGAACCTCGGCCGGGAAGTCGTGGCGGTAATCGGTCTTGAACACACCACCGCAGCTACCGGCCAGCATCATGGGCAGGTGATTGGCCTCGTGGTTGCTGCCCTGCATGCCGGACATGAACGTGATGATGGTGTTGTCCATGATGGACTTGCCGCTGCCGTCCGGCTCCATGGTCTTGGACAGACGATCGATCAGCGACGCGAACTTCTGCACGAACCAGTGGTTCACGGTGGCGAAGCCGTTGTTGTCGTCGCCGTCGTGCTGCAACGCGTGCAGGCCGAGCAAGTCGCCCTGCAGCACCGTGTCGAGCGGAGCGTCGATCTCCACCGAGCCGGTGGCGCTGAACTCACGCTGGTTCAGGAAGCGATAGTGGTAATCGCTGCGAGCGTCGTCCAGCATGTGGCTGATCACGCGCGTCAGGTCGGTCTCGAACGCCATCGTGATGAGGTCGTTCATCAACTCGGCGTGATCGTTGCGGTTGTAGCCGACCGGGTCGTTCTCATCGATCGACTTGATGTCGGCGCGCTCGTTGTACGACGCCGACATCGTCGGCCGCGTGTACATCTTGGTCGGCATGGTCGTGCCCTGCTGCTGCACGCGCATTTCCAGGCTGCGGACCGAGTCGAGGAACTGCTCCATACGGCGTTGATCACCGACGCTGAGCTTGGCGTTCAGGGCCGTGGCGTCATCCAGCACGAAGTCGAGCACGCTGAGGTCGCGCGCCTTGCGCAGCTCGGCCGCCGCCTGGGCGTTGGGATCTTCCATACCGCCGGTGGTGCCGAGCTGTGTGACCAGGCGATCGAACACCGCCTGCGGGTTGACCTCCTTGTACAGCGGCTGATCCGACGCCGCCCACGAGACGCTGCGCGAGATCGCAGGGTGCTGGCCGTCGGGGTACGACGGCATGGTCGAGCAGCCGATCTGCAGCGAGTCGAAGGGCGTCTGGCCGACGAGATTTTGAGCCAGCACCTGATCGACCGAGGGACCACCCAGGACGGGCTGGCTACCGTCGTTGACGGTGCAGGACGTGGTCGGCGCGCACAGCTGCGAGTGGCTGGGGTTGGGATTGCCCCCGAAGAGCTCGACCTGGCCGACGTTGTCCAGCACCTGGACGTACTGCTTGTAGGGCGCGATCGGCTCTTGCAGCGGTGACGGAGTCCAGGCCGCTCCGGCGCCGCTGCCGGTTGCGGGCCAGAAGCCCTGCGCCACGCCGTTCGAGAAGTACATGAACACGTAGCGCTTGGGAGCGGTGGCGGCCTGAGCACGGGCGGCCTTGGGCGCGAGCGATTCCATCCACGGCAGCGCCAGCGTGACGCCCATGCCACGGAGGATGTTGCGACGGGAAAGCCAGAGCTTGGAGTTCATGTTCGATGTTCCTCGTCGGGTCACGGGGCTTCTCCACGGCGGTAGCGGAAGGCGTCACTGACGACGATTTCCTTCACCAGGTTGCGGATGTTCTGGCCTCGGCTCGCCCAGCCCATCGCGATCTTGTCGAGCGACGGCGTGTCGTAGGTCTCCACGTCGCGGCCGAGAGCGTAGGTGAAGAGCTTGCTAGTCAAACACGTGCCGAAGCGCGGGTCGGTGGCCAGGATGGTGGCCAGGTCGTCTGGGCCGTTGAAGTTGGTGCCGTCAGGCAGCATGCCCGCCGGGTTGATCGGTTCGCCGTTGCCGTAGGTGTTGCGGTAGCGCCCGATGCCGTCGAAGTTTTCGAGCCCGAGACCGATCGGATCGAGCATCGCGTGACAGCCTGCGCAGGCCGGGTCGGCGCGGTGACGTTCCAGGCGCTCGCGCACGTTCTCGGCGCCGTCAGCCTCGCCCGCCTCGTCCGGCGTGGCGCTGTCCGCGAGCTCCGGCACCGTGGCTGGCGGCGGCGCCGGCGGCGAGCAGAGCAGCTCCGAGATGACCCAGACACCGCGCAGAGTCGGTGACGAACGGCTGGGGAACGACGTCTGGGTGAGGAACGCGCTCAGGCCCAGAAAGCCGCGTCGTTGATCGCTGGGGACCTCGACGCGCTGCAAGGCGGCGCCGCTGACGGGCGTCATCTCGTAGTGCTGCGCCAGCACGTCGTTGACGTAGTTGAAGTCCGCGGTGAACCACTCGTTCAGCGGGCGGTCCTGGTTCAAGAACTCGGCGAACCAGGCGTAGCTCTCGGCCGCCATCGCGTCGGCCAGCTCGGCCGTGTACGTGGTGAACACCTGGGGCGTGACGCTGTGGCTGATGAGCTTGCGCAGGTCGAGCCACTGACCCGCGAAGCTCTTGATGAAGGCGTCGGCCTTGCCGTCGGCGAGCAGGCGATCGACCTGCGCCTCGAGCGCGGCCGGCTGCAGGATCTCGCCCGACGCCGCCATGTCGAACAGCGCCTGGTCGGGCATCGAGCTCCACTGCAGGTACGAGAGCCGCGAGGCGAGCTCGTAACCGGAGAGCGCGTGCGCCTCGAGCGAGGCCGGATTGGCGTCGAGCTCCGTGCGGTAGAGGAACGCCGCCGACGCGAGCATCGCGCGCACCATCAGCCCCACCGCCTGGTTGACGTCGGAGCGAACGAGCTCGCCGTTGAAGACCTCCACCGCGCGAGTCACCTCTTCCGTGGAGAGCGGGCGACGGAAGGCGCGGAGGCCGAAATTCTGGGCGATCTGCGTGATGCAGGGGTCTCCAGCGGCCGCGGGCGTGCAGATCATGATCTTTGCCAGCAGCGCGGGGTTGCCCAGAACCTCGGTGGCCAGCGCGGAGGCCGCGTTGAAAAACGCCTCGTACTGCGGACCGGTCATGCCGAGCGCAGTGGCTGTGTTGTCGAAGTGCAGGCCCTCTTCGGCCAGGAAGGCATCGGCCGGCTTGCTGGTGACCTCGAGCAGGTCGCGGACCGTGTTGTTGTACTCGGTGTTGTTGAGCCGGTGGATGCCGACCCGACCCGGGTCGATGCCCTGAGTGATCGGCGGCGCCCCGGCGCCGCCGGACGTTCCGCCGCTGCCCGAAGCTGCTCCGGACCCAGCCGGGCGATCAGGTACCTCGCTACCTCCACAGGCCGAAGTGGTGAGCGCGACGAGGGCGAGGCTCCAGACCTTGCCGATGCGGGACTGATTCCAATGCTCGCTCATATTTCGACTCCAAGGCGAAGCGGACCCCTCGCTCAAGCCTGGCAAATGAGTTTCCGGCGGTTGCGGCTTCCGCTTCGGAATTTCGACCCGTCTGCTCGTGTCCGCTCAAAAACTGGTTGCGCTCACACACCAGAGATTGCGCTCTCGAATCGACGATCGCCCGGGCGTCGGAGAGCAGTTTATTTGAACGGCGGCCGAAATTACGGCCGAGGTAGCGTTCCCAGGTCAGCGCGCTTTTAGCGCGGCGAGTGCTCGTTCTGGCTCCGGCAAGGAGCGCTGCTGCAGCACCGTGGCCAGGTCGTCCACGTAGTCACGCTGGCGCGCGCCCACGAGCACCGACGTCACGCCCGGGACCGAGCTCACGATCAGCAGCGCCTGCTGCGCGAGCGGCAGCGCCGCGATGCTCTCGGGTAGCGCCGGTGCGAGCACGCGAGCGAGCCTGGCCGTCCGCGCCTGACTGCGCTCGGCGGCGCGCGCGCGGAGAGCGGTCAAGAGCTCCTCCAGCGACGCCAGGTAGCGCGCGCGGAAACTTCGCCAGTGCTGTTCCACGGCGCCGAGGTCGGCAGAGTCGAGGGCTTCGACCACGCGTTCGACCTGCGGCCGCACCATCAGCTGCTCTGCCTCCTGCCACTGCTCGTAGCTCTCGATCTTGGCGGGGAAGTCGGCCAGGTGATCCGACCAGGCGAAGAGCTCGTTCACGTCCATGCTGCCCTGCGCGACACGCAGCGAGGGCGCGATGGTGTCGCGAAACTCGCGTTCGAGAGCGGCCACCTGGTTGCGGGCGAAATCGAACATCGGCGCGCGTTCGATCTTGGGCGGCTGCGCCAGTCGCTCCAAACCCTGCTCGCCCATGGCGTTGAGCGGCCGGTTGACGAGCACGGCGATCCCCTCGCGCTGGGCGAGCGTGAGCACGCTCTCGCCGCTGGGCGCGCTCCTGGCGTAGTACGCGCCCGACTCGACCAGATTGAAGGGCAGCTCGAGTACCTGGAAGTGATGCTGGCTGCCGCCGGCGCGGCGAGCCGCCTCCAGCATGAGCGAGAGATCGCTGGCGTCGCGATGGTCGTGGTCGAGCACGGCAGTGTTCGAGGACACGCCGTAGGCGGCGATGCGTCCACGCTGCACCTCACGCTCCAGCTGGCCGAAGGCGCGCTCGAGGCGCGCATAGAATTCCTGGCGGAGCTCGCTCAGCGTGGCGCGACCCTCGAGCGTCCCTTCTTGCAAGAAGTACTCGGGGTTGTGCAGCAAGCAGACGTCGAGCGTCTCGAGCTCCAGCCTGGCCAGCGAGCGCGTCAGCTGATCTTCCAGCCACTCGGGGCTGATGCAGTGCCAGAGCTCGTCGTCGAGCTTGACCATGTCCGGGAAGGGCTTGCCGGCCTTCTCGTGCTCGCTGGCGAGCTCCAGGTTCGTGCCCTGCACGTAGCCGATCTTGGACACGACCACGAGCTCGTCGCGCCCCAGGCGACGTTTGCCCGTGAGCTCGCGCAGCACGCTGCCGACGGCGCGTTCGCTCCGGCCGTCGCCGTAGTTGGTGGAGGTGTCGATCAGGTTCACCCCGTTTTCGAGTGCCTTGCTGAGGGCGGCCTTGTGCTCGTGTCGGCCGTTGATGCGGTAGCAACCGAAGCCGAGCTTGCTCACGGTGAGCCCGCCGCCGGACAGTGACCTGTAGCCCTCGGGGTAACGGGCGGCGAACGTGGCGGCGTAGCGCGCCGTGCCCTCGGCGGTGGCTCTGCCCGCGATGCGCGCCTGCTCCAGCACGAGCTTGCGCGTGACGCTCTCACGGTCGGCGCCGAGGGCGGCAGCGACGTCGGCGCCTCGGGTCACCGGCTGCAGGCAGGTGAAGTTGCGGCAGACGTAGAGCGCCGCACGGCCCAAGGCCGGGCCCTTGCCCGCGAGCAGCGCCCGCTCGCTGGCACCCGGACGTGCAAACGCGACGACGTGGTTCGGCAGGTAGTGGCGCGCGACCTCACGCGAGAGCTCGGGGCTATCGCCCGCGAAAACGAGCTCCGTGGGCCCTTCGAGCAAGAAGTCCGTCACGTTGAGCAGGGTGGCGAAGGCTCGCGGCGAGCGCTCGACGAGCTCGCCGTAGAAGGCCAGCGCGGTCACCGCGCGCTCGCCGAGCTCCGGCCGATCGAAGTGCACCGCGAGGCGGGCCAGCACGCGGGCCGCGACGCTGTTGGCGTTCGGGATGGCGCCGTCGTGACCCTCGCGCGTGCGCGTGAGCAGCGCCTCGTGGTCGCGAGCGGTGTGGTGCAGGGCGCCGCCCTCGTCGCCGAAATCCTGCAGCATGCGCTCCGCCAGCACCAGCGCGCGGTTCAAGAATTCCTCGTCGCCACCCGCTTCGTAGAGCGTGACCAGCGCGTCGCACAGGTAGGCGTAGTCCTCCAGGTAGGCCACGAGGTGAGCGCGACCAGCGCGCGCCGTGCGGTACAGGCCACCGTCCGGCCGAACGAGCGTCGCCAGCGCAAAGCGCGCCGCCCGCTCGGCAGACGCGAGGAAGCGCGGCTCCCCGAGGACCCGGTGCCCCTCGGCCATGGCGCCGATCATCAAGCCGTTCCAGGCGGTGAGCACCTTGTCGTCGCAGAGCGGCGGCACACGCTCACGGCGGGCCTGATAGAGCTTGGCGCGAGAGGTCGCGAGCGACGTCGCCATAGCCTGCGGAGTCAGGCCGAAATCGGCGGCGACGTCGCGTAGCGCCCGGTGGCGCCAGAGTACGTTCGCGCCCTCCCAGTTGCCGTTGGGCGAGACGTCGTAGAACGCGGCGAATTGCTCGGCGGCGTCGCGCTCCAGGATCGTGTCGAGCTCGTCGCGGCGCCAGACGTAGAACTTGCCCTCTTCGCCTTCGCTGTCAGCGTCGTAGGCGGAGTAGTAGCCGCCGGCCTCGCCCTGCATCTCGCGCGCCACGAAATCGAGCGTCTGGCGCGCGACCTCGGCGTACTCCTCGTCACGCGTGACCTGGTACGCAGCGAGGTACACCTTGGTGAGCTCCGCGTTGTCGTAGAGCATCTTTTCGAAGTGCGGAACGAGCCAGCGCTCGTCGACCGAGTAGCGCGCGAAGCCGCCGCCCAGGTGGTCGTAGATGCCGCCGTTCTTCATGCCGTCGAGCGTCTTTTTGGCCATCGCGAGCGACTTGGCGTCGCCCGTCCGCGCGTGGTGGCGGAGCAGGAGCTCGAGCGCCGCGCTGGGCGGGAACTTGGGCGCGCTGCCGAAGCCACCCCAGCGCGGGTCGAAGCTCTGCTCCAGCGCGCGCGCAGCACGATCGATGGCCTCGGCGCTGACGGGGCCGGGCGCCGCGGCGCGAGCTTGCGCGCGGATCGCCGAGGTGAGCTGCGCCGCCTGGCGCATCAGCGTCTGACGGTCCTCGCTCCAGAGCTTGGCGATGCGCTCGAGCAGCGTGGTGAAGCCGGGCCGGCCGTAGCGATCGGTGGGCGGAAAGTAGGTGCCGGCGAAGAACGGCAGCTTCTCAGGAGTGAGGAACACGGTCATGGGCCAGCCGCCCGCGCCCGACAGCGCCACGGTCGCGGCCATGTAAATCTCGTCCAGATCGGGGCGCTCCTCGCGGTCGACCTTGATGCAGACGAAGTCCTTGTTCATCTGCGACGCGACAGCCGGGTTCTCGAAGCTCTCGCGCTCCATCACGTGGCACCAGTGACAGGCGGCGTAGCCGATGCTCAAGAGGATGGGCTTGTCCTCGGACGCGGCTCGCTCGAGCGCCTCCGGCCCCCACGGGTACCAGTCGACGGGGTTGTGCGCATGCTGCAGCAGGTAGGGGCTGGTCTCCTGAGCTAGGCGGTTTTGCATCGCGGCCTCTCGACGTAAGAGCTTTTGCGCGGCCCCGCAACGGTCGGCCGCCGTGGAAATCTGCTCGGGCGACTAAAACGGCGAAGAATTGCGAGCTCGACTGGGCTAGCCTGCGCAAATCGTGCCCAGCGACGAGGAGCTGATGGCGGCGTACATCGCCGGGGACGCCGCGGCGTTTCGCGAGCTCTTCGCCCGGTACTCGCCGGTGCTCTACCGCATGATGTTGCGTGACCTGCGCCGGCCCGAGGAGGCGCGCGACCTGGTGCAACAGACGTTCTTGCACCTACACCGCGCACGCAACGATTTCGACGGCCGCCTGCGCTTCAGGCCGTGGATCTTCACCATCGCGCTGAACCTCAAGCGCGAGCACTTTCGTAGAGTCCGCCGCCGCCCCGAAGCGCCGCTCGACATCGAGGGTGGGCACGAGCCGGGGGAGCCCGGTCACGGGGACCGCATCGAGGCCCGGCAGGCGATCCATCGTGGGCTCGAGGCTCTGCCTCGCGATCAGCGAGAGGTCATCGAGCTGCACTGGTTCGACGGCCTGAGCTTCGCCGAGGTCGCCGAGGTGGTCGGGGCGAGCGTGGCCGCCGTGAAAGTGCGGGCCCACCGTGGCTACGTGGCGCTGCGCCGCCTGCTCGACGACCGCACCGTGGCGCTCCTGCCGGGCACCACCGAACACGAAGAGTAACCTCCCGCCTCCTCCCTGCATACCAAGGTACATCCCAGTGGATTGCGCTGATATCCGAGACGTTTTCCTGGCTGGCGAGCTCCCGACGGGGCCCGAGGCCGAGGAGCACGTGCGCGTCTGTCCGCACTGCCGGGAGCTGGTCGAGCGGCATGGCGCACTCGGACAGCGCCTGGGCGCTGCCTACGAAGAGGTCCTGGACCCGGAGCTGCTCGCCGCGGTCGAGCGAGACCTTGCTCGCGAGCAGGGGCCGCGAGCCTGGCTGCGCAGCCTCTCGACACCGCTGCGCTTCACGCTCGTGCTGCTGACCGCCGCCGCCCTGTTCGTCGTCGTTTATACCCGAGCGCCCCGCCCCGACTTTGCTGTCGCTGCAGATGATCGCTGGTACGCGCTCGCCGCTCTGCTCATCCTCGGCGTGGTGCTCGGGGCCGACGGCGCCGTGCGGGTGCTCGGTCGGGCGCAGCCGAGCTCGCTCGTGGGCGCCGCGCTGACCGTGCTGGTGCTGCCGCTCTTGATCGCACTCCTGCCCGAAGCGGATAGCCAGGGTCCCCTGGCGAGCGCCGGCGTCGGCCCCGATTTCGCCAGAGCCTCGTTGCGTTGCCTCTGCTTCGGTGTGCTGATCAGCGCGCCGCTCGGCACGCTGCTGTGGTTCGCGAGCCGCGAAGATCGCCTAGCGCTGAGTAGCGTGATCTTCGTGGCGGGCGCGGCCGGTGTCGGCGCCAACCTGGCGCTGCACGCACACTGCGCGATCAGCCACCCCGGCCACCTGATCGCGGGTCACGCGACCGTGGGCTTCGCCTGGCTGCTGGCGCTCCTGCTGATGAATCGCCTCGTGCGAGCAAGATGAGGTGCTCGCTGCGCGGGCGCCTGCGAAATGCCTGCTGCGTTGGTTTGTGAAAGTGAGGGCGTCGCTGCGACGCGCGCGCAACGAGCGCGAGGCCCACGCGCGGCGCGAGCTCGGCGATGAGCTCGTCGGCGTAGAGCGCGCGCGAGGCGAGCACCGAGTCAGCGACGATCAGCGCCGCGTGACCGCGTGGCCCGAGCACGCGCGCCATCTCCTCGAGGCAGGCGCCAAAGTCGCGGCTGAAGGCGGCGAGCGCCTCCTCCGGCCGCTGCCGGCCCTGGCGCCGCGAGCCAATTTCCGTGCGCTCGAAGCGTCCCGCGGGCAGGCCGAGCCAGCGCAGTCG
>DATLIL010000901.1:0-9561 GCA_035539475.1 Polyangiaceae bacterium | reverse complement strand
CGGTGGGGCCGCCGCCGAGCGCCTGCTCCACGCTGCTCGAGCGGCGATCGATCTCCTCGAGCGGCAGCGCGTCGAGCTCGCGTAGCGCGCCCGGGAACTCGCGTGCCAGTGGCCCGAGCTCTGCCGGCGGTTGCTCGTCGTGCCGGCGCCTGAGCTCGCCGAGCAGCGCGTACTTGCGCGACAGCGCGTGGAGCTCGGAGGCGGGGAGGGCCATGGCGGCAGTATAGCTCCCGGTCAGAGGAATTTCCTGAGCCGGTAGAAAATCGCCTCGAGCAGCCGTTCGGAGAGCGAGCGGAAACGAAACGTGCGCAGCTCCACTTCGTGGCAGTCGGCGAAGTCGCGCAGGAATGAGCGCTGCAGGGCGGCGCCGAAGGCCTGATCCTGAACGAAAACGTTGATCTCGAGGTTGTAGCGAAGTGACACGTAGTCGAGGTTGTAGCTGCCGATGGTGCTCCAGTTGCCGTCGATCACGGCGCTCTTGGCGTGCAGGATGCTGCGGTGCCACTCGAAGATGCGTACGCCGTTGCGCATCAGCTTGTCCCAGATGGCACGGCTGGCGTAGCGCACGACCTCGATGTCGGACACGGCGGGCTGCATCACGCGGACGTCGACGCCGCGTCGTGCTGCCCGGATCAGTGCGTTGATGACGCGCGGGTCGGGCACGAAATACGAGTTCGAGATGTAGGCGAAGCGCTTGGCTTGTTGGAGCTCGTGCACGTAGGCGTGCGCGATGCGCCGGCGATGACGAAACAAGCTGTCCAGGACCCTGACCTGCTGCGTGCCAGCGCTGCCGTCGCGCAGGAGCGGTTTGCTCTCCGTGACCCAGGGCTCGCGCTCGAGCGGCTCGCCGCCGGCGCGCCGCCAGGCGGTCAAGAAGCCCGGCACCAGATCGCGCACCGCCTTGCCCTCGATCTGGATCATGTCGTCGCGCCAGCCCTGGCCGCCGTCGCTGACGGGCGCCCACTGATCGGCCAGATTCAAGCCGCCGGTGAAGCCGATCTCGGCGTCGACGATCAGCACCTTGCGGTGGTCGCGGCGGCTCAGTCGCTGCAGGCCGAAGCGGCGCTTCCAGGGCGCCAGCGGGTTGAACTCGAGCACCTTGACCCCGGCCTTGCGCAGCTCGTCGAACATGCGCGTGTCGGCGGTGATCGAGCCCAGCGAGTCGTACAGCAGCACCACCTCGACGCCGCGCTGCGCCGCCTCGCTGAGCGCCTTGGCGAAGCGGCGTCCGGTGCGGTCCGAGTCGAACCAATACATCTCGAACAGAACTTGCTGTTCCGCCGCTGCGATCGCGTCGAGCATGACCGGGAACGCCTCCATGCCGTCGCGCAGCAGTCGGACGCGGTTGCCCGCGACGTAACTCTCCGGCGGGTGGCGAAAGCGGCGAGGGACTCGCGTGAGCGGCATGACGGAGGCGTGGTCGGAGCTTCACCGAGCTTAGCCCATTGTCCCGGGTGCAGGGCGGCAGCCGACGTGGTACGGATCGCGGGAAATGGCGAGTATTGTCGGTCGCGGCCTGACGAGAGCGGCACTGATCCTGTGCGTCTTCGCGAGTGTTGCCTGCAAGAAGGAGGAGTCGCAGCCGGCCCAGTACCCGCCCGGGCAGTACCCGCAGCAGCCTTATCCGCAGCAGGGGGCGTACCCGCAGCAGCAGCCCCCGCAACAGCAGCCGGGGCAGGTCGCGCAACCGCAACCCGGGGTCGCTGCGCCCGTCGCCAACCCGGCCACCGATCCGATCAACCAGCTGGACATCCTGTTCCTGCGCGGCGAAGCCAACGGCCTGCTCTCCGAGCTCGTGGCGGCGCTGCCGCCCGTGCATCAGGCGCGCGTCAGCGGGATCCCGCTGGTCGTCGACTCGACGCCCGGCGAGGTCAACGCCTTTGCCGCGTGTACGCAGCAGGGACGCGCCGGCATGGCCATCACCGACGGGCTGCTCGAGATCTCCGCGCAGCTCGCGCGTGCCAAGGCCATCGACGAGCTCGCCGGTACGCGCAAGGTCGACGAGTACATCCAGTTCCTGGCGCAGAACCAGCAGCCCAAGCAGCCGATCGTGCGGCCGCAGGCCGGCTTCTTCGATCCGCGCTTCGACGGTGATCCGCGCAAGCTCGAGCGCCAGCGTCAGCTCCTGGACGAGGAGCTGGCGTTCATCCTCGGGCACGAGCTCGCGCACCACTACCTCAATCATCTGCCCTGCACCTCGGGCGTCGCTGGGGTGGCCGAGATCGGCCATCTGTTGTCGGGGGCCGTGCCCATGCTCAACCAGCCCAACGAGCTGATGGCCGACAGCTACGGCACCAACAACGTGCTCACCGCCGGCTCGCGTCGGCAGGGTTACCGCTTCACCGAGGGTGGCGGCCTGCTCACCATGCGCTTCTTCAGCGGCCTGGATCAGTTCTCACCGGCCGATATCTTCAGCTTCGAACGCTCGCACCCGCCGCCGCAGCTGCGCTCGCCCCTGATCACGCAGACCGCGAACACCTGGCGCGCCTACGGCGGCCGACCGCCCCTGCTGGTGTTCTGAGCGAGGCCGACCAGGGCATGGCAGAGCTCGCGCACTCCGGCATCATGGGCGGCAAGGCTCAAGCGGCCTCCGCCGAGCTGCAGGCGTCGGACCTCGACAGCGAGGAGGGGCGCTCGCTCCTGCAGCAGCGCATCTCGCTGTTCGCGCGCACGGTCACTTTGCTCTCCCTGCTGTTCTTTACGGTCGACGTCGTGTCGCTCACCGTCGGCCGCTGGGAGAACTGGGGCAACAGCTGGGAGCGCGAGCTGTGGCACGGCGTTGCGATCGTCTGCACGCTGACCTGCTGGCTCGCGACGCGCAGACGCGCGTGGTCGCTGCGCGGCTTGATCATCTTCGACGCCGCCGTGACGCTGCTGTCGCTGGCCAGCTACGGTGTCATGAGCGCGTCCAACTCGGAGCACTACGTCGCGCGGGTGGACCTGGTCATGATCCTGGTCTCGATGGTGTTCGTCATGTTCCGCAGCGTGATCATTCCGGCGCGGCCGGTTCACACCGGGCTCATCACCGGCTTCGCCATGGTGCCGATGATCCTGGTCTGCAACTACAGCGCGATCGCCTACCAGGGGCGCCCGGGGGTGCCGCCGATGGGGCTGATGAACCTGTTCGCGCTGATCTGGAGCATCACCGGTGTCGTGCTGACCACGCTGATTTCACGCACCATCTATCGCCTGCGCGCCAAGGTTCGGGCCGCGGAGCGCCTCGGTCAGTACATGCTCGGTGAGAAGATCGGCGAGGGTGGCATGGGCGCCGTTTACCGTGCGCAGCACGCGCTCTTGCGCCGGCCGACGGCGCTCAAGCTGATCTTGCCCGAGCGCGTCGGCTCGCAGGCTATCGCGCGCTTCGAACGCGAGGTGCAGATGACGGCGTCGCTCACGCACCCGAACACCGTCAACATTTACGACTACGGCCACACGCCGGATGGCGTTTTCTACTACGCCATGGAGTATCTGGACGGCATCAACCTCGAGCAGCTCGTGCGAGATTTCGGTGCGCAACCTGCGGAGCGGGTCGTGCACATCCTCGAGCAGGTGGCCGGTGCGCTGGCGGAGGCACACGAGGCGGGCCTGGTCCACCGCGACATCAAGCCGGCCAACATCATCCTGTGCGAGCGCGGCTTGCAGCTCGATACGGCCAAGATCGTCGACTTCGGGCTGGTCAAGGATCTGCGCGTGACGGGTGATCCTGGCCTCAGCAACGTGAACCACATCATCGGCACCCCGCTCTACCTGGCGCCCGAGGCGGTGCTCGCGCCGGACGAGGTCGACGCTCGCGCCGACATCTACGCGCTTGGCGCCGTCGCTTATGCGCTGCTCACCGCCACGCCCGTGTTTCAGGGCACGAGTGCGATGGAGGTCTGCGCGCAGCACCTGCACTCGGCGCCGGAGCCGCCTTCCGTGCGACTCGGCCAGCCGCTGCCGAGTGCGCTCGAGCGGCTGCTGCTCCGCTGTCTGGCGAAGAAGCCGGAAGACCGCCCGCAGAGCGCCGCCGCGCTGAGCGTCGAGCTGAGAGCTCTGGGCCTGGCGCCCTGGACTCAAGAGCAAGCCCGCGCATGGTGGCGAGACAACGGCGACAAGATCGGCCCACGCAGTGTCCGGCGTTCGCAAAACTCGCCGGTCGGTACGGCGGTGACGATCGACGTCGAAGCACGCGCGGCCGGCTGACCGCGAAGGCTAGCGTACTCGTTCGCTCTCGGGGCTGAGCGGGGTGACGGCGACGTAGTGGAAGGAGAGCAGCGCGAGCACGGTGCCGCGCGTGTCGCCGCGGTCGGGCAGCTCGAGGCCGCCGCGGAGCTCCAGCCAGGGACCGGTGGCGTAGAGAGCGAGCGGAAAGGCGATGCCGAGCGAGGCGCTGAAGCCGCGCTCGTCGCCGAAGTCCATATCCTCGGGCTGCGCATAGTAGGCGCCCAGGGCTAGCGAGATCGAGTCGAGGGTGAGGTTGCCGAAGGCGCTGCCGCCCTGCATGTCCTGCGACCAGCGCGGCACGAACAGCGGGCGGACGTCGACGCCGAAGCCCAGGCTGCGCGCGGCGGTGTCGCTCTGGCCGAAAGCGTCGGCGTACTCGAGGTAGACACCGGCCAGCGAGAAGTAGTGGGCGCTCAGGCGCGTGCCGAGCGAGAAGCGCTCGGAGCTTCCGTCGAAGCGGCCGCCGGCGCCGAAGCCGAGGTCGAGGTCGCCGTCGAAGCGGCCGTAGACGCCGTCGTTGCCCGAGCTGACGTGGTCGGCGTTGACCTCCCCGCGCACCGTCGACGTCGTTTCACGCCCGAAGGCGTGCGCGTGCGGCGCGGCGAGCAGGAGCGACAGGCAAAGGAGAAAGCGCTTCATGAGAGCACGATGCGTTCCACGCTCTCGCGCAGCTCCGGCGCAAAGATCAACCTGACGCGCTCCATCTTCTGCTGGCGCAAGCGGCCGAGCAAGAACGAGACCTCGGCGAGCGGCCGCGTCTCGCCCCGCGGGAACATCACCATCAACGGGTCGCTGTCGTCGTCGAAGGCGATCGTCGAGGCCGCGTCGAGTCCCACGTACACGGCGGGATCGAGCCCAGCCTCGCGCGCGGCGTGGCGAGCGCGCTCGAGCAGCGCAAGGCGCGCCTCGGGTTCGCACTGGTCGCCGAACAGCTCGATGGTCTTGAACAGCCGCCTGGCGTAGACACGCCGGGTGAGATCGGCGAGCAGCGGATCGGGGGCGTGGCGCCAGCTCTCGAGCGCCACCCAGAGCGCTGCGTCGTCGAGCTTCAGGTACTGATCGAGCGGAGCGTCGCCTTCGCGGGCGAGCGAGGCGATGGCGTCGGGCGTGCCGGTGATGCGCTTGCCCTCCGACAAGAGCTGGCTGACGCGCTCGAAGATGCGGGCCAGCATCCACTCGCTGGCGCGTTCGGTCTTGTGGAAATAGACCTGCTGGAACATGAACAGCCGGGCCAGCAAGAAGGACTCGATGGCTGGGATCCCCTTGCCGCCGTCGATGGCGAGCGGCGGCGCGCTGGTCTCGTCACGCGCCACTCCGAAGCACAAGCTGCGCAGCAGCCAGTCGAGGTCGAAACGACCGTAGTTGACGCCCGTCGCGTGGGCGTCGCGCAGCAGGTAGTCGCAGCGGTCGACGTCGAAGGTGCCGCTGACCGCGCGGGCCAGGAAGGTGACCTCGTGGCGTCCCTTGATCAGCTCCGCGACGCGCGCTGGCAGGTTCGCGTCGAAGCGGCGCAGGATCTGGTTCACCTCGGTGCCCTCGTCGAGCACGATGCGCCGGGTCCAATCCTCGTGACGGGGCGTGTTCGGCAAGGCCTCTTCGAAGAGATGTGAGAAGGGACCGTGACCGACGTCATGGAGCAGGGCGGCCGCCAGCGCCTCGCGCGCGCGCTCGGTGGTGAGCCGCTGCCAGAAGGGGAGGGCCTCGTGAATGCCGCGCAGGCGTCGCACCAGCACCGTCATGACGTGCGCCGCGCCGATAGCGTGGGAAAAGCGCGTATGATCGGCGCCTGGGTAGGCGAGCGAAGCGAGCCCCATCTGCCGTATCCGGCGCAGGCGTTGAACTTCAGCTGCTTCGAGCAGCGCGGGAACGATGCTCTCCTCGGCCGTCTCGAACGCCACCAGGCCGTGGACGGGGTCGCGCAGAATCATGGGCGGGCGAGTCTAACGCCTTAAGAGGTTGAAAACCGCGCTCAACCCTCCAGAGTAAGACGGTATACCCTTGAAATCCGGAGTATTTCGCGTGAGGGCTCCGCGGCCGGGGCCGCCCTGAGCGGAATTCCGCAACACTCGGAGGCCGCGGAATCTCAGCTGCGCCCCTGGACACGCCGGACAAAACTAGGTTTTATGAAGAGTCTGGAATGCTCCCCCGGGGGGAGTTGTTCGGACTTCTACCAGCGACCGGCCAGTGCTCCGGTGAGCACTTGAGCGGTCCCCATGTTGTTTGCGCATGCCTCCTAGCCGAAAAGAAAGCCCTGGCGGCCCGATCCGTCTGGTCGACGTACTCAGGCAGCTGCCCGAGCGCGAGATCGAGAGCCTGATCGGTCGGCTGAAGATCCGCGTCGACGAGGCCAAGCGTATCGACATCCCTTCGCAGGTGGCCCGCGTGCTGCTCCAGCTGCCGGAGCTGCGCGATCCGGGGATCCTCCCCGGCCCGACGCGTGAGCTTCTGTACCGCGTGGCCGAAAACAAAGGCGTGCTCGTGGCCCGCAGCCTACCAGCGGCCGTCGAGCCGCTCGTGGCGCGCGGCGTCATCTTCGTCCGCGGGCGGGGCAGCGGGGTGGAGCTCCTGCTCCCCATCGCGCACCTGCTCCAGCTCCGGCCGTGGGAAGGCGAGAACCCGCGCGGCGTACGCGCGTTGCTCTGGCAGCTCCATCCAGATGTCGCCGCCAGCGTCGCCAGTCACTACCTCGGCCGCTCTGCGACGCCGCCGATCTCGCTGGCGCTCGAGCCAGCCTGGGAGGCGTTCGCCGACGCTGAGCGCCTGCGCCGCGAGATCGAAGAGCTCGCGCCGCTCGAGCGCAAGCTCTTGAACTCGGTCGAGCACGTGGGCGGCGAAGTCGACACCGAGGAGCTGCTCGATCTCGAACGCGAGCCTCTGCGGCTGCGCGGCGCGATGGGCGCCACTCCGTCGCGTCGCGGCGTGGGCTTCGCGCTCGAGCGTCGCGGCTACCTCATCCCCATCCATCCCAACCGCCACGCCATTCCGACCGAGGTGGCGGCCATCGTCGGTGAGCAGCGCAGCACCGAGCGCGAGGCTCAGCGCCACCAGATCCGCAGCTTCGTGCTCGGTGACGACCACGCGCCGCGCCGCGCTCGTTTCGCCGAGGACCCGGCGCCGATCGCGCTGGCCATGGCGCTCAGCGTGCGCGACCCCACCGTCGAGGTGCGGCCGGGCGTGGGTACGCCGCGCTCCTTGGTTTCGAAGTTCGCAACCCGCTTCGGCCGCGATCCGGAGGCGGTCGCCTTCATCGCCGCTCTCAGTCGCGCCATTGGCCTGTGGGATCCGTCCGCAGTCGGCACCGCTGCGCCGCCCGGCTCCCTGGTCGTCGGTGATCTCGGTCGCGCCCTCTTTCACGCCTGGCACCGCGGCGGCGCCTGGGACGAGGCCCGCGGTGACGGCGAGGTGCTGCGCGCTCCAGCCGAAGCGCGCGAGCCAAGTGCCGCGTCGGTGCTCAAG
This sequence comes from Polyangiaceae bacterium, assembly GCA_035539475.1. Classification (GTDB taxonomy): domain Bacteria; phylum Myxococcota_A; class Polyangia; order Polyangiales; family Polyangiaceae; genus PMG-095. Next base: position 1,902 of record DATLIL010000901.1, on the reverse strand, counting down.
GAGCTCGTGCTCGAAGCCCTGCAGGAGCTCGCGGACGGCCGCTGGGTACCCTGGGAGGCCGTGGCCGCCTACGTTCGCTCGGACGCCCGCACGCCGGGCGTGGCGCGCCTGATCGAGCGCTGGGCTCAACGCCTCGGCTACGAGGTGATGACGCCGGCCGACATCGCGCGCCGCATCGCGCTCGAGAGTCTGCAGCTGCTGGGCGTCGTCGATCTCGGCGATCTCGACGACGACACCGACGCGCTCGGACCCACGTTGCGCATCACGCCGCGCGGGCGTGCGTATCTATCCGACGCGCCCGAGGCCCGCACGCCGAATCAGCTCGAGCCGAGCCGCTTCATCGACAACCAGGCCTTGCGCATCGGTCCCGAGGCCACCGTCGGCTCGGTGATCGGCCTGGCGCCGTTCGTCGAGGTGGGCGGCGTCGTCGGCGACCTCGACGTGCTGATCACGCCGCAGACCATCTCGCAGGCGCTGTCGGCGGGCTTCGAGGCCGACGTGCTCAAGGCACGGCTCGAAACGTTGGCCACCTTGCCCGACCCCATCGCGCGCACGCTGACGCAGGTGAGCGCCGTGATCGGCCGCGGCGAGTTCGTGGCCACCATGGGGTTCCTCTGGGTCGAAGATCCCGAGATCCGCGAGCTCCTGCGCACGCGGCGTCAGACCATGGATCTGTTCATCGATCCTTCGCCGCCGTCGGGCCTGCTGGTCACGCCGGGCGTCGATCTCGAACGTCTCGCTCGCCGTTGCCGCACGCTGGGCGTCGAGGTGGTCGTCGATGGCGAGGTCTACCGCACGCGCACGGTCTCGCCCGGCAAGGGCAGCGGCGCGCGGCGCCTGGAGTCGAGCGGCAGCATCAATATGAACCGCGTGAGCCAGAGCTCGCGGCCGCCGGCGATGAGCCGCACGCCCGCGCCGGGTACTCCGGCCAGCAGCCGCGGCTACCGCTCGCCGTCCAGCGCGCGCGACACCGGCAAGCGCCGCACCGGCGAGTAGCTCAGAACGCGTAGGACAGCGTGGCACCGATGCCCGGTCCACCCGACGTGGCCAGCCGGGCCTGGTAGCCGCCGCGGGCAGCCACGCTCAGGCCGTAGCCCAGATCGAGGCGGATCTCGCAGAGCAGGCGCACGCCGAACTCGTCGGCGTGCGGCATGTTCGTCACCTCGACGACGGGCGCCACGACCAGCCGTTCCGTCGTGACGACGTCGAGACGGCTGAACAGCCTGGTGCCGAAGGTGTCGATCACCTCGACCCCGAGCGTGAGGTGGGCATCGTAGGGATCGCCGATCAGTACCGCCGTCCCGGCGCCGAGCGCAAAACCCTGCTCGGTGACGCTGGTCAAGAACTCACCTTCCAGATGCACCAGGTCGTGCAGGCGGAAGCGCACCGAGGGCGCTCCGTAGTTCAGGCCCACCTCGAAGGGATCGTCGCCGCTGTCCAGGTCCTGATCGCCGACCGGCACCGGCGACTGGCCGCGGATCACGCCGGCGCGCAGGCTGAACTCGGCGACGGTCTGCAGGGGCCGGTAGGTGTAGCCGCCCTCGATGCGATAGTAGCGATCGTGGAGCGAGCGCTCCACGGTGCTGCCGTCGGCGAGCGCCACCGTGGCGCGGCTCGTGCCGAAGTCGACGTAGTCGCCGGACGCTGCGAACACCGAGCGTCGGCCGTCGACGCGCGCGAGCAACACGCGTTCGCGCGCGTCAGCGGCGGGTTCGGGCACGCTGACTCGATGTAACCTCTGCCGGGACGCGAACACGGCCTTGCGCGAGCCGTCGCCGAGCTCGAGCTCGATGGCGTAGCCGAGCTCGGGCGACGCCACTTCGCTGCCAGGGATCACCGCCACGTAAGGCGCGCTGCCCGACCGCGCGAACTCGCGCTCCTGCAGGCATTCGCGGCCGGGTG
>DATLIL010000900.1:0-1708 GCA_035539475.1 Polyangiaceae bacterium | reverse complement strand
GTTCGGCAGCCCAGCGCCTGGCGCGCGAGCGCTCTGATATCGACGCGTCGATCGAGCGCTACTATGCGGCGTTCGAGGCCGCGCGAGCTCACGCCGCGCGACGCCGAGCACAGGGACCCTTCGACCAGGTGAGCACGCTCTGCCGCTGGGCCGCAGTGCACACGATGACCGCGGCCCTCGGCACGATCCGCAAGCCGGCGATCGTGAACCGGAACGGCAGCCAGCACCCGAGCTGGGACGATACGCTGGCCTCGCGATGATCCCGGCGATCGCGCACTTCATCTGGCTCACGCCGGACTTCCCCTGGCTCAACGTGCTGGCGGTGCGAAGCGCGGCGCTGCGTGGAGGCTTCGAGCGCGTCGTCGTGCACGTGACGCACGAGCCCTCGCACGAGCTCGACGGTGTCCCGGGCGTAGAGGTCCGACGTCTGGATCCCGCCGCGCTGCTGCGCGATCCGAGCCTGCTCGCCCGCTACCACGAGCTGTCGTCGCCAGCGGCCCGTAGCAACTTGCTGCGCGCTGCCATTCTCGAGCGCGAAGGCGGCGTGTACCTCGACATGGACACCGTGACGATCCGCGACCTGTCGTCACTCCGCGCCGGGCGGCGCTTCTTTTGCGGCCTCGAGCACGTCGCCTTTCCCGCGCCGCAGCCGGGGCAGTCCGCGGCGGCGTTGCGCTCGCGAGGCATGGCGCTGACGGCGATGCGTGAGGGCATGCGCCACGCGCCGGGCGGCTGGCGCTACTTCCGCAAGGTCGAGCATCTGTTTCCGCGTGCAGCCAACAACGCCGTGCTCGGAGCCACGCCTGGACATCCCTTCCTGAACGAGCTTCTCGAGCGCATGGCCCGGATGCCGCGCCAGAGCGCGCTCAGACGCTACGCACTGGGCACCCACCTGTTACAGCGGGCTCTCGCCCAGTACGACGCAGACGATCTCGCCGTCTTCGGGCCGAGTGTTTTCTACCCGCTCGGGCCGCGCATCAGCCGTCACTGGTTCGCGCGCTGCCGGCACCCCGACCTGCAGGGAGTCGTGTCCGGCGACACGCGCGTGGTCCACTGGTACGCGTCGCTGCATACCGAGTTCGAGCGTATCAACCCGCAGTTTCTGCGGGAGAACGCCGATACTCAGCTATTTGCCAGACTGGTCCGCGAGTTTCAGCTACTCGAGGCCACAAAAAAAACCTCGCCCAGCTCCGTAATGCCCTAGTTGCGGTGGACGAGCGGCGGGGCTGGGCGAGGGGGTCGGCGGAAACGGGAGGCGCCGTTATGCGGTATTGGGGTCCTGCGACGATCTCTCCAGTTTGGGTCCGCCGAGTGCTCTGTGGGCCGACTTCGCTCGAAGCGGGCGGCCGCAACGACAACAAGTGCAACCGGCGAGCCAACTCGAGCCGAGCGCGTTGACGGCCCTTTCAGCGCGATTTCTCGGTGAGCTCGTAGCTTTTGCCGTAGCAGTCTGGCCTGGTTGAGGCGTTCTGGTGAGCGCCCAGCTAAACTGAAGACGATGTTCCGTGTCTCCGTCGTCTGGGTCGCATGCACCTTGGGCTGCGGAGCGGCGACTCTCCCGCCCAGTGCTCACAGCGAGCTCATCGGCAAGCCGGTGCCCGATTTCGCGCGTGCGGCGCTCGACGGGGCCAGGATCGACACCGTGAAACTGCGCGGCAACACCGTCGTGCTCAAGTTCTTCGCGGAGTACTGCGAGCCGTGCAAGCGC
>DATLIL010000899.1:0-2522 GCA_035539475.1 Polyangiaceae bacterium | reverse complement strand
GTCGGTGGGTCCGCCGCCAACGTTGATGATGATCCAGCTATTGGCGAGCTTGACCGCCGTCGGTTCCCCTTCCTGCACGACCTCCCCGCCTAGCACGTCGCGGTAAAACGCAGCGGAGCGCCGAACGTCGCGGCTGGTGATGAAATGGGTCAGGACGAAACCTTCACGCGGTTTCGGAAAGTGCTCTTGCTGTGTCTCCATGCGCCTGCTCCTGAACGGTCGGTCTCGCCCAGGAGGTGATGCAGAAGTCATGCCCAAGAACTCCGGCCGGCGGCGGTTCTGCAACAGGGCGCTCAGGGCGAGACATCGCTGCAATGTGAGCTTCGTCGCCGCTAGCTTTGAAGTTGAAACCGGCAGCTGACCATTGTTGCGCCGAGCATCGACGCGAGCGCTCTACAAATGCAGTTCAATCGTGAAATCGGCTTCATCATCGGCAGGGGAACAGCGCCTGTGGACACATCACGCGGCTTGACCAAACCCATCGACTTCGAAGGATTCATCGCAACGCACGGGTTCGCCACGTACCATGTGGACGAGCCGCCCGAGCTCGGAACGGTGACGTTCTGCGGGCCACACGACGAAACACCAACGTGGTCCGGACTCGTCTCCGAACGAACGATCGAGGCGGTCATCATGCGCTTTCGCTGCCTGGCGCCGGGGAAGCGGGCCCTGCTGTTCGGCATGTCGAAGGGCCCGCCGCCGTGATCGTTCGCTCTACGGCGTGCCGTAGACCTTGAGCTCCCACAGGGAGTGGCCGTAGGTCGTGTTGCGCGCGCGGCCGTACATCCGGACGTAGCGGGCGCTGACGTCGAGTCCGGTCACGTCGTCGACGCCGCCGTCGCCGGACTCGTTCGAGTACACGGTGGTCCAGGGACCCGACGAGCTGTCGCTGACCATGAGGTCGTACTTCTTGGAGTAGGCGGCTTCCCAGTCCAGGCGCACCCGGTGGATCCAGCGCGTGGCGCCGAGATCGACGACGATCCACTGAGGGTCGCTGAACGCGCTCGACCAGCGGGAGCTGACGCTGCCGTCGATGGCCTTGCTGGCCGTGAGTAGCGACGTCTCGTTGCTGCTGCTCGTGGCCACGCTCGGTAGGAGCTGCAGCGGGCCGGCGCAGTCGGCCGCGTCACTGGTGTCGCCGTAGACCTCGAGCTCCCAGAGTGAGTTGCCCCACTGTGTGCCGCGCTCCGTGGAGTTCACGCGCAGGTAGCGGCCGGCCGCCAGGATCCCGCGGAGATCGTCGGTGCCGCCGTCGCCGCCGTTGTTGGCGTAGACGGTGATCCAGGGTCCGGCGCTGCTGCTCGCCATCTGGATCGTGTATTTGCGGCTGTACGCGGCTTCCCAGCGCAGGACGACGCGATTGACGACGCGCACGGCGCCGAGGTCGACGCTGAGCCACTGCGGATCGCTGAACGCGCTCGACCAACGCGTCGCAAGGTCGCCGTCGATGGCCTTGGACGCGGTCTTGGCGGAGTTCTCGCTCGAGGACGCCGAGGCCGCGACCGGGACGAGCTGGCTGGAGGCGCAGCGCGAGGGTCGAGCGACGCCCAGGGCGGCGTTGTGGCCGATGTTCAGGATGCTGGCAGCGATGCCGTCGCGGAAGAAGGCGTCGTGACCGACGACGACCGCGGCTTCGGGCGCCTCGAAGGAGCCCTGGAGCGTGAACTGATGACCGAGCTCGATCGCCGTGCCGGCCACGTAGAGCGCGAAGGTCGTGTCGATATCGTCACTGGCATCGGCAGCCTGTGCGCTGAAGCCGTCGCCGATCTGGAGATCGCCGTCGATGGCGAGGACGGTGGTGAGGCCGTCGGCGCGCCCGACGAAGGTGACGTCGTCCTCGGCCTCGAGCGCCACCATCCGGTAGAGCCCGGAGTCGTCGAACTCGACCTTGGCGCCCGTGTCGACGGTGACGACGCCGTAGTCGCCCGGGCTCAGCACGGCGTCCACCGCCGCCGGCGTGTTGGCGATGTGGAGCGAAGCCGTCTCCGAGCTCGCGCCGGAGTGCGCGGTGATCGACTCCGCCGCGATGCTCCCGCCCTCGCTGATGCGGCCCAGCACCGCCGAACGGAAACCGCTGAGGACGCCGTGCAGGCGGGCGTCGCCGTCGATCACGCTGTCGGAGCCCACGCTGCCGCCTGCAGTCGAGATCAGATCGCCGGCGAGGTGAACGTTGTTCCCGAGCGAGAACTGACCGGCGAAGAAGTTACCCGCCAGGTCCGCTTCGTGCCCGATGACGATGCTGTGCTCGGCGAACAGGCGGCTGTGCGTCTGCGGGCACGTGAAGGTCAGCGATTGCCCGGGCAGCACCTGCAGCTGCTTCTGGTCGTCGCACAGGCTGAGCACGGCCGCCGCGGTGCCTCCGCCCGACAGCACGGAGATCTCGACGCCCTCGAGCAGATTCGGACTGTCAGTGATGAGGACGCTGTGGCCGGAGGACTGCAGGATGCGCCCGGCGGTGCGCCCGAACTGCAGATCGTCGTCGAACAGGATCGAGAGCGCACCGATCTGCGGGTCGATGGAGT
>DATLIL010000898.1:0-2179 GCA_035539475.1 Polyangiaceae bacterium | reverse complement strand
CCTGGGTCGTCGCCCCGTCACCCCCGCAAGACGATTACTCCACGCTCCTCTTGCTCGACGTCGTCGACGACAAACCCACCGTGATCCGCCGCCTGCCGCTGCAGCTTGGCGCCGTCGATCTGACCCTGAACGAGTCGTACTGCAACGTCGTCGGCTCCGAACCCTTCAGCCGCCTCGAGCGCCTACGCTACGAGCTGCCGAGCTGGACGCTACGCGAGCGCAAGGAGGTCCAGATGAAACACCCTGGGAAGGGCCCCAACATTGGTCGCTCCTCGGCGAGCGGCATCAACGCCCCCGTCTGCTGGGAGCAGCGCATCAACGTCGACGCGGGCCAGATCACTCCGGCGCGCCTGCACCGCGGCGAGCAGGAAATCGAGCTACCGGCGCACTGGGCCGCGCTCCAGGCACTCACGCTGCAGACTGCGGGCGATTGGTTTGCGATGGCGGCGCGCGAGCGGGTACTGTTCGGCGCCTTTTCGGGCCGAGGCGGCGCCATCCACGCCGACGTGGAGCTCTGCGGGGCAACAGAGACCTCCGTGCGCCTGCAGCCGGGGCTGGCAGTGGTCAGCGACAGCGCCGGAAGGCTGCTCGCGTTCGACCTCGCCACTGGCCGCTGCGTCCGCGATCTCCGCCTCTAGCCACTGACCTCGACACCATCGGCCGCCCACCCAACCGCGATGAGTCGCGCGCGGGGTCTCTCTCCGTTCTGCCAGAGACATACAGCCTGAACCCTGTCGGACCACGCTGAGCTGAAGAAGCACCAAGGTGCCGCCTCAGGATCCGCCACCCCTGCTTTCCAGCGCGAAACCGGGGATAGCTTTGGGCTGTCCCCCTCTTCGGCGAAGAAAGTGAGGTGCGGCTTTCGCGATTGGCCTGGATCAAGCCATCCCCGACAGCGGCTCCCCCCCAGGGTTTACCCTGTCTGTCGATCTCGATGCCGAGACCCTCGCCGCGGAAGAAGGCGCGAGCGGAGTGAGGTAAGGTTCCGAGCTGTGGCGTGGCACCGCCGGTCCCCGAGGTCGCCGGCGCCCGGGGCGGCATGCGCCACCGGGAATCGTCCGCCTTCAGGCCCCTTCCTGTGGCCGTACTACTAGAGCAGCGCGGGCGACGATAAAGACCGGCGAACCGTCGGGACCCTGACCATGTGAAGTCACGACGCAGAACGCTCGAGAATCGGCAGGGATGCTCAGGGAATGGGTTCGAATTTCGTCGGGCGAGGCAAGACGGAAGAGCGGCTCCTGCCATGCAAACGAGCACGAATTTGGCCGTTTCGTTCTCTGCGACGCTGTCACCTGCCGGGCTCTCCGACGCTGATCTCCTCGCTGCCACGCGCGGCCTCGTTGGACGTTCGAACCAGCTCCTCGCCGCCCTGCTCGTTCACCTCGCGGCGCACGAGGCGCGCGGGCTCCACCGCAACCGCGCCTGTTCCGGCCTCTATACCTACTGCGTCTACGTGCTGCGCTTCTCGGAAGACGAGGCCTTCCGTCGGGTCTCCGCCGCCCGCCTCGTGCGCCGCTTTCCGGCGCTGCTCGAGGCCATCGCTACCGGCGAGCTCCATCTCACGGGCCTGCTGATGCTCGGCCCCCATCTCACCGAGGACAATCTCGTCGAGGTCCTGGCTCGCGCCAAGCACCGCACCAAGAAGGAGCTCGCCAGGCTCGTGCGCCAGCTCGACCCGCTCCCCGATGTGCCGGCGCGCATCGAGCCGCTCGGACCCGCGCCAGCGCGGCTGAGTACTGGTGCTCCGACCTGGGGCACGTTCGTTCAATCGTTCGTACCCGTTCGCGAGCTCGAGCCCGGCGACCGACCGCGCGAGTGGATGGCGACCAGCGCAGAGACCATGAACGACGTCGCAGCACAGCCGCTGCAGGCCGAATTCGCCAAAGCGCCAGCTGAAGTGGAATCACCCGCGCCAGCGCGGCTCGAGCCCGAACGCTACAAGGTGCAATTCACGGCGGGCGAGGAGTACGTGAAGCTCGTCGAGGAAGCCAAGGCCCTCCTCTCTCATTCCGACCCGCGCATCAGCCTCGACGAGCTCCATCTGCGAGCGATGCGCGCCCTCGTGGCCAACCTGCAGCGCAAGAAGCAGGCGGCGACCGCAAAGCCTCGGAAACCAGCGAAGAGCTCGCCAGATGCGCCCGCGCCCGCGCCCGCGTCCGCGTCCGACGCCGAGCAGGAG
>DATLIL010000897.1:0-3529 GCA_035539475.1 Polyangiaceae bacterium | reverse complement strand
GCTGCGCGCGGCCGGCGCGAAGAACCTCGAGGGCAAGGTGTTGATCGACATCGCCAACCCCCTGGATTTCTCCAAGGGCATGCCGCCCACGCTGTTCAGCGGCAACACGGACTCGCTGGGCGAGGCCGCTCAGCGCGAGCTACCCGGCACCAGGGTCGTCAAGACGCTCAACACCGTGAACTGCAATGTCATGGTCGACCCCAGTCGTGTCGCCGGCGAGCACGACATGTTCGTCGCCGGCAACGACGCGGGTGCGAAATCACAGGTCAGCGAGATCCTGAAGACGTGGTTCGGCTGGAAGAGCGTGATCGATCTCGGCGACATCTCGGCCGCACGCGGCACGGAGAGCTACCTGCCGCTCTGGATCCGGATGTGGGGCGCGCTCAAGACAGCCGATTTCAACATCAAGGTCGTGCGCTGAGCCCATGAACACGGCCGCGTTGGCAGCCGTGCTGCTGGCGCTCAGCGCCACGGTCGCTTGCAGCAAGAAGCGGGACACGTCGAGCCCGGTCCCCGAAAACCCCGGTCCGAGCCCCAAGGCTTCCGGCCCCGCAAACGCCGCGCAGCCCGTGGAGACACGCCCGCCGAACGCTGCCCAGCAGCGGCCTGCCTTTGCCGGTCAAACGCGCGCGCCGCTGCAGAGCGCCAAGGTCGCGTTCGCGGCCGAGCGCGTCAGCGGCGAGCTCACGCACCCCTGGGGCCTGGCCTTCTTGCCCGACGGTCGATTCCTGGTGACCGAACGACCAGGCCGCCTGCGTGTGCTCGGCAAGAACGGCGCGAAGTCGGAGCCCGTTCTCGGCTTGCCCAAGGTCGACGCGCGCGATCAGGGCGGGCTGCTCGACGTGGCGCTCGATCCGGGCTTCGCCAGCAACGGGCTCGTGTACTGGAGCTACGCCGAGCCGCGCGAGGGTGGCAACGGAACCGCAGTCGCTCGCGGCAAGCTCTCGTTCGACGCGACACCGCCGCGAGTCGAGAGCGTGGCGGTGATCTGGCGCATGAAGCCGACGCTCGATTCGACCAAGCACTTCGGCTCACGCCTGGTCTTCGCGCGGGACGGAACGCTGTTCATCACCACCGGCGAGCGCTCCGTCGCCGAAGGACGCGCTCAGGCGCAGCGCCTCGACAGTGACTTCGGCAAGGTGATCCGCGTGCGCCCCGACGGCTCGGTGCCGAGCGACAATCCGTTCGTGGGCCGCGCCGGCGTGCTGCCCGAAATCTTTTCCTACGGCCATCGCAACATCCAGGCCGCGGCGCTCCACCCCGAGAGCGGCAAGCTCTGGATCGTCGAGCACGGCGCGCGCGGCGGCGACGAGCTCAACGTCGTCGAGGCCGGCAAGAACTACGGCTGGCCCGTCATCACCTACGGCACCGAATACTCCGGCGCGGCCATCGGTCAGGGTCTGACCAGCACCGCGAACATGGAGCAGCCCCTCTACTACTGGGACCCGGTGATCGCTCCGTCTGGCATGGCCTTTTACACGGCGGACCTGTTTCCGGCCTGGAAGGGCAGCCTGTTCGTCGGCGGGCTCGTCAGCAAACACGTCGCGCGCCTGACGCTCGAGGGCACGCGCGTGGTCGGCGAAGAACGCCTGCTCGAAGGCCACGCTCGCATCCGCGACGTGCGCGTCGGGCCCGAAGGCGCGCTCTACCTCCTCACCGACGAAGACGACGGCGAGCTCCTGCGCCTGGTCCCCGCCACCCCCAAGCGCTGACCTTGGACAGACGTTCCCGGCGACGGGTTCCCGCAACGCCCAACCAGCATCGCAAAAGAGCAATGCGGCTCCGGGTCATGCCCCACGTCGCACTTTCAAGCCGCGCTCCCTCGCCGCCGCGCTCCCTCGCCGCCGCCGCGCAAAGGCCGCCCGCGGTACCCTCTCCACACTGCAGAACGCGTTACCCAGGTAACCTGCTTCAAGCCCTTGAAAGGCTTCGGGTTTCGTCAGTTGCCGGCAGCGCATTGCCGTTCCAGGCGCGCAGCGAGCACGCGCGAAAACCGCTTTTCGCAACGATGACCGGCTGTTGCCCGCTGTTATTTGGGTAACGAGAAGTTCGAGGTGAAGAGGGGCTCCCCGCGGAGCACCGAGATCGGGCGAGCAAGTGAACCCTCTCTGTGCGCGATTGGGGCGCGGAGCACCGAGATCAGGCGAGCAAGTGAACCCCTCCCTGAGCGCGCTGGGCGCGCGAGTGGGGAGGGGTCGGCGCGCGCAGGCCGAAGGCCGAGCACGACGGGGGTGGGCAGCTGCTGCTACTGGTCAGCGCTTGAGGACGTTGCTCAGGAGATCGACGGGCAGCGGGAAGACGATGGTGGTGGCGTTCTCGGTGCCGATCTCGACCAGCGTCTGCAGGTAGCGGAGCTGAATGGCCGAGGGGCTCTGCGCCAGCCTGTCGGCCGCCAGCGCAAGCTTCTCCGCGGATTGTTGCTCGCCCTCGGCGGCGATGATCTTGGCGCGGCGCTCGCGCTCGGCTTCGGCCTGGCGCGCCATGGCGCGGCGCATGATGTCGGGCAGCTCGATGTCCTTGATCTCGACGGCGGAGACCTTCACGCCCCAGGCGTCGGTGGCCTCGTCGATGATGTGCTGCAGCGAGGCCCCGATTTTCTCGCGTTCGGCCAGGATCTCGTCGAGCTCGTGCTGGCCGAGCACGTTGCGCAGGGTGGTCTGGGCGTAGAGCGAGGTGGCCGTGAAGTGGTTGGCGATCTTGAGCGTCGCGTCGATCGGGTTCATCACGCTGAAGTAGATCACGGCGTTGACCTTGATCGTGACGTTGTCCTTGGTGATCACCTCCTGCGGGGGCACGTCGTGCGTGACGGTGCGGAGGTCTACCTTGAACATGCGATCGATGAAGGGCACCAGCAGGCGCAGACCCGGACCTTTCAGGTTGGCCTCGCTGACGCGGCCGAGGCGAAAGACGACGCCGCGCTCGTACTCGTTGACGATGCGCACCGATTTGACGACCAGCCACATCACGATCAGCAGCACCAGACCGAACGATCCAAAGAAAAATTCCATGACTCTACCCTCTCTCAGGTGACGCGCCGGACGACCAGGCGCGTGGGCTTGTGAAGGACGGCGACGACGCGCACCTGCTCGCCGCCTCGGATCTCGGCTTCTTCGGTCTCGGCCTCCCAGCGAGCGCCGTCGACGAAGACGAGGCCACGCGCCTTGGCCGACTCACGGCCGAAGCCGGAGCGCGCCTCGCCGACCTGGCCCACGAGCGTCTCGGTGCCGGTCAGCGCCGGCGCGCTGAGCGCCTTTCTGGCCACGCGTACGAGCAAGAAGAGACCGAGCGCCGCGGCCGCGACGATGGGCACGAACAGGCTGGGATTCACGCCGTGCACGCCTCCGAAGTAGTCGGCCGGATCGACCACGAGCAGGCCGCCGATGTCGACCGCGAGCAACCCGGCGCCGCCGAGCACGCCGTGAGTCGGCAGCTTGATCTCGAGCGCTATGGCCGCGAAACCGATCAGGAGCAGGACGACGGCCGAGATCTCGACGGGCAGCACCGCGCTGCCCAGCAGGCCGAGCACGAG
>DATLIL010000896.1:0-2054 GCA_035539475.1 Polyangiaceae bacterium | reverse complement strand
GATGCGAGGAGCGTCGGGGAGCTCGAGGGGCGGTGAGCCCCTCGAGGAGGACTCCGGCGGGGGCGGCGGGCGGGACACGAGGGCCTTGTCGTTCGGCCACAAGCGCACTACCGATTCGACCGCGATGGGACCCATCAGCCGAAGACCGTTTCTGATGGGTGGGTTCGTGCTGGCGTTGACCGCCAGCGCCCACGCCCAATCGCAGGGCGAGGGAGCCGTGCCGCGCGGCGGCCCCGGCGCCGTGGCCCGCCCCGCTGAAGAGGCCCCGGCCGAGCCGGGCAAGCCCGTGATCGTCAAGCCCGAGCTGGTCACGTTCGTCGAGGCACCGTATCCGGCAGAGGCCCAGGCGGCTGACGTCTCCGGCAGCGTCGTCCTCAAGCTCACGATCGACGTGCAGGGCAACGTGACCGCCGCCGAGGTGGTGCAGCCCGGCGGTCACGGCTTCGACGAGGCAGCCCGCGAGGCGGCCCTCAAGTTCAAGTGGAAGCCGGCCACGCGCGACGGCGTCCCGATCCCGGTGCAGATCCAGTACCGCTACGACTTCGCGCTCAAGCAGAAGGCGCCCGAGGCCGCTGCGGAGGCGCCCGTTGTCGGCGATCTGGCGGGCCTGATCCGGGTCGAGGGCGGCGAGACGCCGCTGATCGGCGCCGAAGTGATCATCACGCTGCCCGACGGCAGCACGCGCAAGCTCGTGACCGACGAGCAGGGCCGCTGGCAGATCAGGGGTCTACCCCCCGGCATGTATCGCATCAGCGTGCGCGCCGAGGGCTTCGACCCGATCGACGACAAAGAAGAGGTGGTGGCGGGCGAGGTCACCGAGCTCAAGCTCACTGCCGTCACGCACATCGAGGGCGTGATCGAGGTCGAGGTGCGCGGCGAGCGGCCGCCCCGCGAGGTTACGCGCCGCACCGTCGAGCGTCGCGAGATCGAGCGCATCCCGGGTACCAGCGGCGACGCGCTGCGCTCGATCCAGAGCTTGCCCGGCGTGGCCCGCGCGCCCGGTCTGGCCGGCTTGCTCATCGTGCGCGGCTCGGCTCCCGACGGCACCGGCTACTACGTCGACGGCGGCGACGTCCCGCTGATCTACCACTTCGGTGGCCTCTCCAGCGTCATCCCCACCGAGCTGCTCGATCGCATCGACTTCTACCCGGGCAACTTCAGCGCCAAGTACGGCCGCGTGATGGGCGGCATCGTCGACGTGGCGCTGCTCTCGCCCGACACCAAGTGCTACGACGACGACGGCAAGCTGCTGGAGAACAAGATCGGCTGCTACCACGGCTTGATCCAGGCCGATCTGATCGACGCGCGGCTGATGCTGCAGGGGCCGATCGGCTCGTCCAAAGAATGGAGCTTCGCCATCGGCGGGCGCCGCAGCTGGCTCGACACCTGGCTCAAGCCGGTGCTGGAAGAGGCGGGCGCCAGCGTGACGAGCGCGCCCGTCTACTACGACTACCAGGCCATCGCCGAGCACCGTAAGGGCGACTCGCGCACGAGCGTGCGCCTGTTCGGCTCCGACGATCGCTTCGAGATCATCATCAACGATCCGGTGGCCGAGGATCCGGCCTTCGGCGGCAACCTCGAGCTCGGCACGTCCTTCATGCGCGTGCAGGCCGTGCACGAGACGGAGCTCAACGACGACGTCACCTTGAACGCGATGCTGGCGACCGGCTTCGACGCCGTCGACTTTTCGCTCGGCAACTTCCTGTTCAAGCTCAAGGGTTACCCGATCATCATGCGCAGTGAGTTCGGCTTCGATCTCGCCAAGGGCGTGAAGCTGAACACGGGTCTGGATTTCCTGGTCGCGCCGTACGATATCCGCGTGCGCTTCCCGGATCCGCCGCGGCCGGGTGAGCCCGATCCCGGGCCCTTCGCCACGCGACCTCCCCGCGAGACCGCCGAAACTGGCACCGTGTTTCGCCCGGCCTGGTACGCCGAGCTCGAGCTCCAGCCGAGTGAGCGCCTGCGCCTGATCCCCGGGGCTCGCGTCGACTACGCGCGCGACAGCGGTCACACCGATTTCAGCCCGCGCTTCAACGGGCGCTACGACATCGTGC
>DATLIL010000895.1:0-5807 GCA_035539475.1 Polyangiaceae bacterium | reverse complement strand
GCTTCCAGCGCGCCTACGTCCGCTACGTGTCGCGTTCGTCGTCGGGCGAGGAGCTCCGCGCCACGCCGTGGGTCGGGCACGATCGCTCCGAGCTCGTGGCGCGCGCGCGGTGATTCACCCTCAGCCCGAATTGCGTGGTGGACGACTCGAGCACCGTCGGGGTCGTGCCGAAGCGCGCGACGAGCTCCGCGCGATCGTGGCCGACCCATGGCGTGGCGCGGAGCTCCTCGCCCGACGACGAACGCGACACGTAGCGGACGTAGGCGCGCTGGAAGCCCAGGGTGCGCGTCTCGCTCTTGCGCTCGGCTGGGTCGGAGCTGAACGCGGTGCGCTCGAGCTCGTCGTAGGAGATCATGCCGCCGAGCTCGACGTAGCGCGTGGGCGAGAGGTTGTGGCGCAGCCGCGCGTGGCCGTCGTAGTAGCGGGGGATGGGGAAGTACTCGTCGACGTCCTCGTCGGTGACGCTGGCCAGCGCTCCGTCGAGGTGGCTGCGCTTGCCCGCGAGCGAAAAGCTCGTGCCTTCGGCGATGGGCGCGCTGGCCGACGCGGAGACGTCCAGTAGATCGAGACCGATGCTGCCGTGCAGCTTCTCCTTTTCGGGGTCGCGCGTGTCGACCGTGACCAGGCCGCCGAGGCCCCGGCCGTAGCTCGCGCCGTAGCCGCCGGGGATGAGCTCGACCGAGCGTACGACGTCGGAGTGCACGACCGAGCGCAATCCGCCGAAGTGGTACAGCAGAGGCACCCGCACGTCGTCGACGTAGACGCGCGTGTCTTGCGGGGCGGCGCCCCAGACGACGACCTGGCCGGAGCCGGCGGCGGCGCGCGCGACGCCCGGCATGTTCTCGACGATCTTCAGCACGTCGCCCTGCGTGCCGGCGACCTTCTTGGCTTGCGAGGCGTCGACCTTGGTCGAGACCGTCTGCTTGACCAGGGCAGGGGCGACCACCACGATCTCGAGGTCGTCGGCTTCCTCGTCGCCCTCTTCTTGCGGCGGCGCGAAGTCCACCTCGTAGATGGCGTCCACACGCTTGCCGGCTTCCAGCGTTTCCTGGGTCTGGAGGCCCTTGAGCTGCTCTCCGGACAGGGTCACGGTGCGCTGGCCCGGCGGGACTTCGTCGAACTGGAATTTGCCTTCGGCGTCCGTGGTGACGGAGCGGCCGTCGTCGAGCGCCACGCTGACGTTGGGCAGCGGCTTGCCGGTACCGCGCTCACGCACGACGCCGGCAAAGATGGCCGTCGTCGGCTCCGCGACCTTCATGACGAAGTCGTAGCGGTACTGGATGCGGATCTGAGCGGGCTTGTTGTCGATCTCGGCCGGCTCGAACACGAAGCCGCGCACGGCCTCGAGCGCCGCCTGATCGAAGGCCGCCCCCGCCGACTGAATGACCTTGGCGTCGGTGACGGTGCCGTCCTGACCGATGGCGATCTGCAGCACGACCGAGGCCTGCTTGCCCGCGGCCTTCTCGCTCTCCGGGTAGGGAGCGTCGACGAATTTCACGAGCTTGGGCGGCTTGGTGAGGCGAGGCTTTTGAGCCTGCTCTCCCAACGAGGGCGCGCCTTGCTGCGCGAGACCGACGGAAGCCGTGAATGTCATCGAAAGCAGTGCCGCGAACGAAACGAGGCGAAACGAACGTAAGTGTGTATTCACAGGGTGAAGCGCATCGAGATGTTGAAAGTGGCACGCGTGGGCTTGCCGCAGCGCTGGGCCGGCTCGAACGACGCCTGGCGCGCAGCGGCGACCGCGGCCTCGTCGAGGCCGTAACCGAGCCCTTGCAAGAGCTTGACGTCGACGACCCGGCCCGACTCGTCGACGGTGAGCTGGACGCGGACCTTGCCTTGGATCTGCGCGGCACGCGCCTGATCCGTGTAAGCGGGTTGGGGGACGGAGCGCGGCTTGGGCTTGGTCGCGTCCTCGCTGCAGCCGTCGCTCGGCGCGGTGGGTAGTGCCGCCGCGAGGCGCTTGGGTTGCGGAGCTGCTGCAGCGGGTCGTGGAGCGACAGGACCGCCGTTGCCCGCCGCCATGGCGAACCCGCCGCCTTCGGTGCCGCCGGTGAGGGACAGTCCGAAATCCGGCAGCGCGTCGATCGGTGCGGGGGCATTCGTGGGTGGCGGCGGCGCATCAGGCGGAGGTGGCGCGGCGGCGCGAGCCCGAGCGGCGCGCTCGCGCGTCTTGGGTGGTTCGGGGTCGACCTTGGCGGGCTCCGGAGGCGGCGGAGGTTTCTTCGCCTTGGTCTCGGCGATCTCGATCGCCGTGGCAGCGCTGACCTTGGGGATCTCGATCTCCCCGATGGCCACGGCAAAGATGCCGTGTGCGATCAGACTGCCGCCGACGAACCACGTTTTACCCGATGCCATGACAGGCTCTCAGTTCTTCTCGACGTTGATCGCGAACTTGGTGATGCCCTCGACCTTGGCGAGGTCGATGACGCCCACCACCGAACCGTGGCGCGCCTGGTCGTCGGCCGTGATCACCAGGCTCAGGTCCTTGGTCTCGGCCTTTGCCCCGCGCAGGGCCGCCGGCAGAGCTTCCTTCGTAACGACCTTGTCGTTGAAGTAGTACTTGCCGTCCTTGGTGATGGTCACGACGTAGGTCTTCGAGACCGTGTCGTCCGACGAAGCCGTCTTCGGCAGTTCCACCTTGAGGCTCTGCGACACGATGTACGTGGCCGAGACCATCATGATGATGAGCAGCACGAGCACGACGTCGACGAGCGGCGTGACGTTGATGCCGACGATGCCGCCGCGGCTGCCGCGGCCTGCGCCCAGTGTGCCGGCCATGTCAGGCGACCTCGGTCAGCGGCTGCGAGGGCAGCGGGTCCTCGAGCTCCGGCGTCGACGCCAGCTCGGTGCGCTCTTCGGCGGCGGCCGCGGCGCCCAGCGACGGGTTGGCCTTCAAGTGCGCGCTGATCAGCTTGGTCAGCGAGACCGAGCCGGACTCGATGTCGCCGATGCGCTTCTGGATCACGTTGTAGGCGACGACCGCCGGCAACGCCACGAACAGACCGACGCCCGTCGCGACCAGAGATTCGGCGATACCCGACATCACGCCGCCCATGGCGCCCGTGTTTTGCCCGGCCGAGCCGAGCGCGCTGAAGGCGATGATGACGCCGAGCACCGTGCCGAACAGACCGACGAACGGCGCGTTGTTGCCCAGCGTGCCCAGGAAGTTCGTGCCCTGCTCGAGCTCCTTGCGCACACGCGCGAGCTCGGACTCGACCGCGTCGCCCATCGCCTCGGGGCCGCCCGAAGCCCAGCGCAACGCCTCGCGAGCGACGCGCGCCTCGATCGCGCGGTGCCCGTCGAGGAACTTCTGCGCCGCACCGAGATTGGCGGCGTGTAGGTGCTTGGACAGCTCACGACGGAGCTCGCCGAGATCGCCGGTGCGGCGGCGGAAGTAGAGCCAGCGCTCGAACATCGTCGCGAACGAGATGATCGAGAGCCCGATCAGCAGATAGAGCACCCACTCGCTGCCGAGCAGGGCGACCTTGAGTAGCCTTTCAATCAACATTGCCTTGCCTCTTTCACTGAACGGTGAATTCCGTCACGAAGGTTCCGAGCGCCTTGCCGCCGTTGGCCTGCACCGCGAGGATCTCGCCCGCCTGGCGGAAGGTCTCGACGACGGTGAACGTATCGGGCTCGGCGCCGGCGGTGCTCTGGTGCAGCGAGAGCTCGAAGCGCACCGAGCCTTCTCCGCAGGCGTCGAACAGGTTGGCGTAGACGAAGTACGTGCCCGGCGCCGGCTTGTCCTGGAAGATCAGGTTCTCGCGGCGCTTGCCGTCGAGAACGCAATCGCGGTTCGAGTCGATGTCGATGATGCCGGCGCCAGCGGCCTCGGGATCGACCTCACCGTCCTCGTCCTCGGGGGCGGTGCTGGGGTGGCGCGGATCGACTGTCTTGCCCGAGGGCGTGATGACCTTGAGGTCGAGATCGACTTCGCTATCCCACTCCAGGCTGGCGACGAACGCCGGCGGCGCGATGGTCACATCGCAGACGTTGCGGTTGTCCGGCACGGTGCGCCCGATGCAGATATCGACGGTGCCCCGCGTCCCCGATTTGCCCTCGTTGTCGAACGCCGCCGCGAGCAAGCGGTGCTTGCCCGGCTCGAGGTCGGGGTTGAAGCTCAGCGTCGCGTTCCAGGTCGGCTCGTTGTTGTTGACCACGTCCGCCGCGCCGACCGGCAGGAGCCAGAAGCCGCTGCCCAGGCCCTCGAGCGCCAACCCCACCGACACCGCGTCTACCGACGCGCGACCGCTCGCGGAGCGATCGTGCTCGCCAGGGCCGAGTCGGCTGCCGACGAAGTCGAACGAGCTGATGTAGGGCGGCTCCGGCTGAACGCCCGCCAGGATGTCCTCGCCGCTGAGCGCCGGCAGGCCGGGCATCTCGCCTTCCCAGAACTGCGCGCCGTTCACGCGCAGCGGTTCCTCGAGCTGGGTGGTGATCGGCTGACCGCCGCACCCGGCCGAAACCAGCACGAACAGGAGCGCGCGCTTCACAGGTCCACCTGCAGGCGCAAGGTCCACTGATCGTTGTCGGCGTCGGTCGGAACCCCCTGGCCGTCACGACCGAGGTAGTCCTGCACGAAGTCGTACTGGAACATGAGCCGCGCCCGCTCGGGCAGCACGGCACCGGCCAGCAACGAATACGTGGTGACCGTCTGGGTCTTCGGCACGAGCTTCGCGGCGCGCGTCTCGATGACGTCGGAGTTCGGGTCGTAGACGGAGACGCGGAACCCGGCCAGGGCGTGCTCTTCGATCTCCTGCACGAAGGCGACGTAGCCGCCGGCTTCGCGCACGTCCTGCGCGGTCGTGACCGGATCAGCCGGCAAGAAGCCGCGGTCGTAGTTCGACGCGACGTAGACCTCGCCGTAGACGCGCGACAAACCGATCGGCGTCTTCAGGCGCAGGCCGAGGTCGAGGCCGAAAGCCCAGCGCTCGAAATTCTCCGACACGGTCTCGGCCGAACCCGGAACGCCGATCACCTCGTTGGCCTCGACCTGGCGGTTCTGGTTGATGTCGCGCCAGATCACCGAGTCTTTCGTGGCGGCGCTGCCGGCGTGAAAGCCCTTGCCCACCGCGAAGGAGGTGCCGCCGATCAGACCGAGGGTGTCGAACAGCTCGGCGTCCACACCGAGACGCCCGGTGATGTCCTTGGCGGAGTTCGGATCGCTGGGAAAGCCGTCGCTGTCCACGGGCTCGCCGTTGCTGATGGCCACGCCGTAGCGCACGAACGAGACGGCGCCGGAGAGCTTGGCGCCGACGTCCATCTCGGTCGGGAACAACGCGCTCGAGGCCAGCGAGCGCTCCATGAACGCGCGCACGCGAGCAGACTCGGCCAGCTCGAAGCCGAACGGGAGATCCGTGACGCCGATGCTCAGCATGGCGAGCGGCGGCACGTTGTCGGGGTTATCGCCACGGTAGAGCAGCGACCCCTCGGCCCGGCGGATGCCGACGTGCGGTCCGTGTGACGTGCTGGCGTCGAGCTCCAGGGTAGCGGCGGCGTAGTCCCAGCCGCGATCGAGGCGCAGCCGCGCACGGCGCACCACGAACCGATCCTGGTTGAGGGGTGTCTCGCCGTTCTGGAGCTGGTCCTCCGAGATGGCGTTGGCCTCGTACTGCGCCTGCAGGTAACCGCCGATCGTCAGCTGCCTGGGCACTGGACGACCGTGCGCCACTCGCTCGAGGTTGGTCGTGGCGAAGGCCGGTGCGGGTGCCGGGGCCGGCGTCACTGGGGCCGGCGCCACTGGGGCCGGCACTGCGGGGGTCGCGCTCGCCGGCGGCGCCGCGGCCGGGGCGGCGGTGATCGCCGGC
>DATLIL010000894.1:0-6088 GCA_035539475.1 Polyangiaceae bacterium | reverse complement strand
CTCCTGGCAAGAGCGCGCGCGGGAAGTCGTCGCACGGGCGAGCGCGCGTCGCGAAGAAGGCGAGGCCTCTGATCTCGAGCGCCAACCCCGGCACGGGCGATAGCGCGCGCAGCCGGCGCAGCACACGCTCGGCGGGCCAGTGGAAGTCAGCGCGCAGCGCGTCGCCTTCGGGCTCTGGCGCCCAGGTGGCCAGCGCCTCGTCCTGAACCTCCGCGGGAGGAGCGCTGGCTGCACGGTGAAGCGTCACCGCCTGGCGCAGGAACGACAACGCCGGACGATCGAGCGCGCGTGCGAGCTGCCACGAGTTCTTTTCGCTGACGGCGATGCGCGCGCGGAGCAGGACGTCGCCGTCGTCGTAGGCCGGGGTCAGTCGATGAATGCTGACGCCGGTTTCGGCGTCGCCCTCGTCGATGGCCCAGAAGTAGGGATTCGGTCCGCGATGACGCGGCAAGAGCGAGGGGTGCGCGCCGATGCCTCCCAGCGCGGGCAGCGCCAGCCACTCGGCGGGCAAGCGACGGGTCCAGAACCAGCTGACGAGGAGGTCGAACTGCCCGGCGCGGAGCTCGTGGTCGATGCGTTCTTCGAGCTCGGGACCCGCCGTCAGCGCGTCGATCACGTTGCCGCCGAGCAGCCCTTCGATCCTGCGTCGGCCCGGGGCGTCGATCGGCGAGAGCACGCACAGGCCGAGCTCGTGGCCGTCGGCGTGCAGCAAGCAGGCGCCGAGTGGCAGCCCGAAGTAAGCGAGGCGGAGGACCTTGGACATATAGAAGCGCCCGGGCGTTCATCTTAGCCAAGGCGGCCGAAAACTTGTTCCGTTCCGAGGCTCCCTGTTACCTCGAACACCATGGAATCGAGCGGCAAGGGTCGACCCTTTCGGCCCGCCCTGCGCCAGGGTACGCGCTTCGACCCCGTGGCTGCGGGGCGCCCGGTCCTCGTCTTCGAGAACGTCCACAAGGCCTACCGCACCGACGCGCCGGTCCTGCGCGGCCTGAACCTCGAGATCGCCCGCGGTGAATTCGTCTTCATCACCGGTCCGTCCGGCGCCGGCAAGAGCACGCTCTTGCGCCTGCTCTACGCCGCCGAGAGCCCCGACTCCGGGCGCATTCTGTTTCTGGGTCGCGAGATCGGGCGTCTGACGCAGAGCTCTGTGCCGTTCTTGCGCCGCAACATCGGCGTCATCTTCCAGGACTTCAAGCTGGTCCAGAACTGGTCCGTGGTCGAAAACGTGGCCATGCCGCTCGAGGTGCTCGGGCTACCCTCGCGCATCACGCGCCAGCGCGTCGGTGAGGCGCTCGAGCGCGTGGGGCTGAACGGCCGCGGCGACGAGCTCGCCGGCAAGCTCTCGGGCGGCGAGCAGCAGCGCGTCGCCATTGCGCGGGCGCTCGTCGGCGAGCCGGCGCTGCTCCTGGCGGACGAGCCCACCGGCAACCTCGATCCACAGCTCGCGCTCGACATTCTGGGCTTGCTCGATGACATCAACGAGAGCGGCGTGACGGTGCTGTTTGCCACCCACGATCGCTCCCTGCTCGACGTGCGACCGCGCCGCCTGGTCGTGCTCGACGAAGGTCGCGCCACGGACGTCCCCAACGGGCTGTGCGCGGTGGCCTGACGGTTTTCGCACGGAGCGAGAGTTCATGACCCCGATCCAACGAGCTTTCCGCGGTGCCAAGAACGACTGGCGCCTGCACCTGCTCAGCGTCTTTTCGGTGGCGGTCGCCTTCGTCTGCCTCACGGCGACGCTCCTGGCAGTGGTCAACGTCGATCGCGTGCGCGAGCGCTGGGCCAGCCTGGGCCGCGCTTCGGTCTACCTGCGCCGCGAAGCATCGACCGAGCAGGTCGACGTGATCGAGAAGGCCCTGAAGAGCAGTGAGGGCGTGGTCGGCGTGCGTCGCGTTTCCAGCGAGGACGCGCGGCGTGAGGTGGCGGGCGCCGCCGGCGATCCGTTGCTCGAAGCCTTGCCGGCTGACGCATTCCCCGCCTCGCTCGAAGTCTCGGTACAGAGCGGGATGGCCTCCGAGCGCGTGGCCAAGCTCGCCGCTCAGCTCGAGGCGCTGCCCGCCGTCGAGAGCGTGGAGACCTACGGTTCCTGGAGCGAGCGTCTCGGTGCGGTGCTGGCCGGGGGCGTGACGGCGTCGCTGCTGCTCGGCCTGGTCGTGCTCGCGGCCGTGATCAGCGTCGTCTCGTCGACCATTCGCCTCAGCCTGCAGCGCCGGCGCATCGAGGTCGAGGTGCTGAAGCTCGTCGGCGCCACCGACAGCTACGTACGACGGCCGTTCGTCTTCGAGGGCGCCGTGCAGGGTGCCGTCGGCGCGCTGCTCGCCGTGCTGCTGCTCGGCATCGTGTTCGTCGTCGTGCAGAGCAACGTCGATCGCCAGCTCGTTGCGCTGCTCGGGCAGCGTCCGGTGTTTTTGCCCGTCTCGATGGCAGCCGGCACCGTGCTGCTCGGCGGCTGTCTGGGCGCCGTGGCTGCCTTCGTCAGCCTGAGAAAGTTTCTCTCGGCATGAGCCGCTCGCGCTGGGTACTGCTCTTCGTGTGCATGGCCGGTAGCTCGGCCGCGCTCAACGGCGAGCCCCCACCGCCTGCCGAGCCTCCCAGCGACCCCGCCGGATCGAACGTCGTGCCCTCGAGCACGTCGATCGATCTCGAGCGCCTGCTCAACGCGCTCGACCGCGAAGAGCAGAACCTGAAGAAGCGCCAGGGCGACATCGAGCGTGAGTCGGGCGTCGCCCACGCTCGCTCCGTCGCGCGCGGGCGTGCCTACGTGCGGCTGGTGCGCGCGGGTTTGCTCCCGGTCGGCGGCGGCTTCGACGCGCTGGTCGACCACGCCACGCGTCTCGAGCGGCTCTACCGCGGCCTCAGCAACGACCTCTCGCTCGAGCGACGCCTCACGATCGAGCGACGCGTCATCGGTGAGAAGCTCGAGGCCATCCGCGCACGGCGCGCACCGCTCGAGGTGGAGCGCAAGCTGGTCGCCGACTCCCAGGCGCTGGTACTGGCCGAAGAAGAGCGCCGCGTGGCCTTCCAGAATGCCTTCGCGCAGAGCTCCGACCCGGCGCGCACGGCGGTCTACGGCGCAGCGCCGGGCCCCAGCGACCCGCAGGAAACCGCCAGCGGTTTCGCGGCGCTCAAGGGTCGCCTGCCGTTCCCCATCACCGGCCGCACCGAGGTGCGCTCGGGCCGTCGCGCCGGCTCCGAGGGCCCCGGCATCGAGTTCCGCGCGCCTTCGGGCACGGCCGTGCGAGCGGTCTTTCCCGGGCGCGTCGCGTTCGCCGACGTCTACGCCGACTACGGCCAGACCGTGATCCTCGACCACGGCTCGCGGCACTACACGGTCAGCGCCAACCTCGCCTCGCTCGACGTCAAGGTCGGCGACGAGATCAGCTCCGGCGAGCGGATCGGCACCGTGGGCGCGCTGCCCAGCGGGTCCTTGCTGTACTTCGAAGTGCGCGTGGGCAAGGACACCGTGGATCCGGCAGAGTGGCTCGGCTTGTAGCGTCTGCGGCGTTCGCGCTCGTGCTCGTCGTCGGGCGAGCCACGCCGCTCTTCGCGCAATCGTCGGCGAGCTTCCCGCCCGAACCGGGCAGCACCCCGGCACCGCCGCCTGCCGCTCCTCCTCCCGCACCGCCCACGGCTCCCGCTCCTCCGGCACCGACCGCGTCTGAGCAGTCCTGGCTCGATCAGCGCGGACCGCTGGTCGTCTCGGCGCCACAGCCTCCGGTATCGGCGCCTGCGCCCGCCGCCAGCGACTTTCGCCCGCCGCTCCTGCCTTATCGCGATGGTCTGCCGGTCCCTGCCGGCTACGACGTCGTCGACCGTCCGGCGAGCGGCCTGCTGATCACCGGCGCGAGCCTGCTGGCAGCGAGCTACGGCCTGGGGCTGATGCTCGCCGCCGGCGAGGACTTCGAAAACGGCAGCGGCTGGATGGCGCTGCCCGTGGTCGGACCCTGGGCGGCGATCGGTTCGCGCTCGTTCTCGTGTGGTCCCGTCAGCGCACAGACGACCAACCAGTGTGTGGGAGACGCCTTCGACGAGGTCGAAAAGATCGTCTTCATCGCCGTGGACGGACTTGTTCAGGCGACTTCGGTCGGGCTACTGATAGCGGGAGTGGCCAGCGGTGAGCAGGAGCTCGTGCGCAAAGATGTCAAAGTCGGTTTCGTTCCACCTCTGCCCGGCCGCAGTGCATGGCGGGTCGGCATGAGCGGTGAATTTTGAGAGCGCAGCTCCTCATCGCGCTGCTGCTCATCGCGTGTGACCGCAGCGGTAACGACGCCCCCCCGCCGCAGGCGACGGGTGGCATGGACGCCGGCAGCAACCGCTACGACCAAGCGCGCGCCATCGAGAGCTGCCAGAACGCCTGCGCGTCGTACACCGCCGCCTGCACGGGCGACTGCGCTGACGACTGCGACGCCGCCACGCGCCTCTCCAGCGCCGAAGCCTGCCCCGCAGAGTTCTACGCCTACTACGACTGCGTCGCCGCGACGGCCGAGGCAGACTTCGACTGCGACGCCGGCGACACCGTCGACGACAACCCAGCCGCGGACTGCGCTGCGACCTGGCTCGCCTACTCGCAGTGCCGGCGTACCCGCGGCGAAGACTGCGTGCTCCTCACGCGCAACGCCTCGGTCTGCACCAGCCAGAACGCGGACACGCCCGACTGGGCAACGTGCAAGCTGAACGTCGACCCGCCGAGCGGCTGCGAACCGCTCGACGCCACCGACTTCTGCTGCGCCGCGCAGTAGTACCCTCGCACGCGCCTTGTACCTGCCCACGGCGTGGCGTACGCTTGGAATCGTGACCGTGAGCCTGCGTCTGCCGCCTACGAGCTCGGATCTTCTCGAGCCGGGCAGGCGTCCCTACTTCCTGTGGTGGACCGATTGCACAATTGCTGATTTCAAGAGCAATCTGTCCGACCCCGACCCGAAGACACGCGCCTACTGGCTGGGTGCGCTGCTCCGCGAGGCGAACACTCGAGATGTCTGGCTCTTCACGGATCCCGACACGATTCGACGGCAATGGACGTTGATCCTGCCCTTTCTCGGAAAGAGCAGACCGATGTGGGCGTGGCTACTCGACCAGAGCGCGCAGTGGCCTCCCTCAGAAGCGGCATGATGCCGGCTCAGTTCGACCGCCGGGTAGTGCCGGACCCGGTGCTGGACTTTGTCCGCGCCTGCCAGAAACGTGTGTCGTGTCACCTCGCTGGTGGCGCAGCGCTTGCCGGGGTCTGGCTGGGGCATCGTCTGTCTCGTGACATCGACTTGTTCTGTCACGAGCGAGAATCACATCGGGACCTCGTGCGCCAGCTTCCCGACATCGCCGTGGAGGTTGGCGGCGCCCTCGCTCTCTTGCGTGATTCGGGTGGTCACGCGCGCGGTCGATTACAGGTCGGTGGGCACGAGCTCGAGGTCGACGCGGTCTTCGACCCTGCCCCGGACCTGGAGCCCCCCGCTGTCCCCATCGAAGATGTCGTCGTAGAATCCCTTACTGATCTCCGTGCGGCGAAGATCACGTGCCTACTGTCGCGCGCGGAGCCCAGGGATCTGGTCGACGTACTGTTCTTGGAACGCGCGGGTTACGCTCCCGAGCGCGATCTCGAGCTCGCACTGCAAAAGGACGCAGGAATCGATCCAGGTGTGCTCGCGTGGCTGCTGCGCCAATTCCCTGTCGAACCGTTGCCTACAATGCTGAAGGCAGTCACGTCGCAGGAGCTCGAGGCCTATCGCGACGAGCTCTCAGCACGGCTCCGATCACTCGCGGTAGGGCCGTAGGACCGCCTTCATTTGCAGCTCGCGACAGCTCTCTTCAGCGAGTTGCTGTGCGCGCCGATGCGTTGAGCCGCCGCGACGATAGCCCTGGCCTTGCCGCACTGGCCGTTGAAGACAGCGGCTTGAGCTGCGCGCGGCGCGGTCCGCCGGACCTTCTTCGTGCATGCGGCCTTCTTCGTCGCGTCGCTGCACTTTGCCGCAGCTCTGGCGGCTGCGACGATGTCACCCGCCTCCACTGCGCTCGAGCAGGCGTCACACGCGTCGCTGGCGCGTGCAGGTTGCACGTTGGTGGCCAGGGCGCCAAAAACGATGGCGAGAGCTAGCTT
>DATLIL010000893.1:0-3967 GCA_035539475.1 Polyangiaceae bacterium | reverse complement strand
GGTCCGGAAAGAGCCGCGCGGCCACGGCATGAAGGCAGACCGCGTCGAAAGGGAAGTCGCTGCCGTCGCCGACGCGCTGGTGAAGATCGCGCAAGAACGAGAGCTCGAAACGCGCGAAGTGGATCACCGTGGGCACGCTGTGAACGGAGACCTCTCCGCGCAAGGCCGTCCAGGCGTCGCGCTCGTCGATGGCCTCGGCGACGCACGCCTCGCTCCAGCCCGTTAGCTCACGCACGGCGCGCCCGATGCGCCGGTTCGTGCGCGGCACGATCCAGCGGCTGTGGACGCGGTCTGGGGGTTCGCCGGGTCGGCACACCGCCCAGCCGAGCTCGAGCAGGTCACCGTGGACAGGCGAGGCTCCACTCGCCTGACAGTCGAGCGCCAGAATCTCGAGCTCGGAGAGTGCCTCGCTCACGCGAGGCGAAGCGTAGCGCTAGTTAGCGCGCTGTCGCAGGGCGCGCTGCACGATACGCTCCGCGCGCTGCAGATCCGTGCGCCGGAAGGCGTGGCCGGGGCGCGACAACTCCAGCATGGCCGTCAGCGTTCCGCCGATGAAGACGGGGACCATGGCGGCCCCGCCAACGCCGTTTTCACTGCTGGCGAAACGAATGGCGAGCGCGTCTTCGGTCGCGCCGTAGGGTGGTCCGAACACGGGGCGACCGGCGCGAGCCGACTGCAGCACCAGGTCGTGCTCGGAGAGCGCGTAGCCCAGGCGCTCGTTCGACATCGGACCGAGCACACAGCGGGTGGTCAGGGTCCGCGCGGAGCGGCCCAGGAAGTGGAACATGGCGCTCTCCGCCCCAGTGACGATGAGCGAGAGCCGGGTCACGTCGTGACAGAGCTCTTCCTCGTCCTTGATGCGCTCGATCGAGCGCGCCGACTCGGCGAGCTGATCGTAGCTCGGCGCCTTGGTCACCTTGCTGTGCAAGGCCGCGATTTCCCTGACCGAGCCGAGCGTGCGCCAAGTTCCGCGCAGCGCCCGGACATGGCAGTAATCCGGTACGCGACCGAACTCGACTCCGCGCATCAATAAGCCCGTGAGCACCGGACCGACAGTGAGCTCGCCGTTGGTGACGTACCAGAGCGGCGGCGGCTGCGACTTGAAAACGCTGACAGGGTTGAGTTGGAGCTGCATGGTGAGCTTGTGGGCATTCTCCCTACATCCCTGCTCGTGGCCAACAAACCGGCGTGGTAAAGGACCGAAGAGCCATGGCGGGGAAGGACTCGATACTGCTAGTCAAGAGGGCCGCCGACGCGCCCGCGCCCGACGTGCGCCTCGAGCGCGCCGACGGGACTGCGCTCACTCCCCAAACCGTGGGACCCGACGATTGGATCTCGGCGGTGCGCCGCCAGCACTGGGACCTCGTCTTGTGCCCGCAGAATCTGCTCTGCGAGCTCGCGTTCGAGCGCGGCCAGCGCGACGTGCTCGAGCTGATCGCCTCCGGCGCTCCGCTGGCCCAGCAGCTCGAGCGCATCGTCCTCCTGATCGAGGAGCAGGCGCCGGGCATGACGTGCTCGATCCTCTTGCTCAATCCGAACCAAGGCAGGCTACGAACTGGCGCCGCGCCGCACCTACCGGAGGAGTTCCTTCGCCTCATCGAGGCTGCGAAGATCGGCCCGCACGAGGGCTCGTGCGGCAGCGCGGCCTTCACCGGGCAGCGCGTGATCGTCGAGGACATTGCCACGCACGAGTTCTGGGCGAAGTACCGCGACCTGCCGTTGGCGCACGGGCTGCGCGCTTGCTGGTCGAGCCCGATCCAGTCGCCGTCCGGCACCGTGCTGGGCACTTTCGCCATGTATTTCGGGGAAACGCGCAGCCCGACCCCGCAGGAGCTGCTCTGGGTCGACCGAGCGACGCACCTCGCCGCGATCGCCATCCAGCGCGGGCTCGACGAGATCAGGATCCGCAAGCACGCTCACGTCCACGACCTCGTCACGGACGTGATCTTCTACATCGCGGTGGAACCGGGCGCACAGTTTCGCTTTCTGTCGATCAATCCTGCGTTCGGTCTGTCCACCGGCCTCGCCGACGAGCGCGTAGTGGATCACCTCGTGCAGGACGTGATCCCGGAGCCCTCGCTGAGCAAGGTGCTCGGCTACTACAACCAGGCGATCCGCGAAAAGCGCACGGTACGCTGGCGCGAGGTCACGCCTTATCCTGCGGGCGTCAGGTACGGTGAGGTGACGATCACGCCGATCTTCTCGGTCGTGGGCGAGTGCACCCACCTCGTGGGAACGGTGCACGACATCACCGAGCAGCAGCTGGCCCAGGAAAAGATCGCGTCCCAGGCGGCGCTTCTCGACCAGGCCCACGACGCGATCCTGGTCTGGAACGTCGACGGTGCTCTGAGCTACTGGAACGCGGGCGCAGAACGACTTTATGGCTGGTCTCCAGCGGAAGCCCTGGGCCAGGGTGTCGGGCCTCTGATCCACAAGGACACGAGCCAGTTCGCCTCGGCGCAACGCGACGTGATCAGCGCCGGCGTCTGGCGCGGCGAGCTGCAGCAGCAATCGAGGGCCGGCAAGCCGCTCGTGATCGACGCGAGCTGGACCCTGCTGCGCGACGAGCAAGGCCAGGCCAAGGCGGTCTTCGCCATCAACACCGACGTCACGGAGAGGCGCAAGCTGGAGCTCCAGGTCTTCAGGGCGCAAAGGCTCGAGAGCCTGGGCACGCTGGTCAGCGGCATCGCGCACGACTTCAACAACATCCTCACCGCCATCGGCGGCAACGCGAGCCTGGCGTCGCTCGAGGTGCAGAGCGACAAGACTCGCGAAGCGCTGTCGCAGATCGAGCGGGCCAGCTCGCGCGGCGGTGAGCTCGTCCGGCAGATGCTCACCTTCAGCCGTCAGCAGGAGCCGAGGCGCTCCGTCGTCGAGCTGTCACAGATCGTGATGGAAGCGTTGAGCCTGCTCCGTGCCTCGCTGGCCGAGGCGATCGAGCTCAGGACCACGTTTGCGCGGGATCTGCCGAAAATTCTGGCCGATTCAACGCAGGTTCACCAGGTCGTCATCAACCTGGTCACCAACGCCGCACACGCCATGGCGGCGACCGGGGGCGTGCTCAGCCTGCGCGCCGATTGCGTCGTGATCGAGCCGGGCAACTTCGGACTCCAGCGCGAGCTCGCGCCAGGCACGTACGCGCGCTTGTCGGTGTGCGACACGGGCAGCGGCATGAGCGAAGAGGTGCTGCAGCGCATCTTCGATCCCTTCTTCACGACCAAGGAGCCGGGACATGGCACGGGCCTCGGGCTGGCCGTGGTTCACGGCATCGTCAAGGCGCACGAAGGCAACGTCGTCGTGCACAGCACGCCGGGCAAGGGCAGCCAGTTCGAGGTCTATTTCCCGGCTGAGCCCGCTAGTCGACGATCGTGAGCGTTCCGCTCATCGTCAGGTGGATCTGGCAGTCGTAGAAGAGCGTGTCGGGCGCGTCGAGCGGGACGGCAAAGACGACGTTGCCGACGTCATCGCCGTTGTTGGTGACCCCGCTCGAGTAAGCGTTGCCAGTGCCAGTGCTCTTGACCGTCTTGATCCAGAAGGGATGGCCCGTAGCGTTGACCGCGAAGGTGTAGGTATTGCCGCGGCAGAGCGTGAGGGTCGGGTTGGCTTGAGAGAGGATGGTGTAGCTCGTGACGCTGTTGTTGACGACATCGATGGTCTGCGACGGCAGACAGCTTGGCCCCGGAGCGCCTCCGGCTCCTGCCGCGCCACCGACGTCAATGCTACCGCCGGCGCCGCTCGCGCCACCGACCTCGCTGCCTGCTGCGCCGCCGCTCCCCGGCATGCCACCGTGATCGTGCGCGCCTCCTGCGCCGCCAAGCTCGCTGTTGCCGCCGGCTCCGCCGACGTCGTTGCTGCCGCCAGCGCCGCCGACGTCGCTAACGCCTCCGGCGCCGGCAACCGCCGTGTCGCCACCGGCACCGGCACCGCCAGCGGGTACGCTCACGCTTCCGGCGGTGCCGCCTTGGTG
>DATLIL010000892.1:0-7433 GCA_035539475.1 Polyangiaceae bacterium | reverse complement strand
GGGTGACCGGGGCAGTGCGAGCGAAGACCATGAGCAGCACCGCGGCGGCCAGCGCGACAGCAGCGGCGGCGGGCAGCCAGAGCTCGATGACGCGCGAGCGGGAGTGCTTGGGCACGGGTGCATCGAGCCGGGCCATGATCTGGTCGGCGACGTCGAAGCCCTGACTGCGCTCGTTTGCCCATTGCCGCACGAGCTCGCCGGTCTGGCTCAGGCCGCGGAGCTTGGCTCGAGCGCCGGGATTGCGCTCGAGCTCTTTCTCGACGAGAGACGCCTCCGCGGCGGAGAGCTCGCCGTCGTGAAAGCGCATCAGCTCGCGATCGCCGATCATGACTCCTCTTCCGGCACCGGCACCCTGCCGACTTCTTCGACGTAGCAGTCGTAGAGCGCTTTCTGCAGCTTGCGGCGAGCGTGATAGAGGCGGCTCATGATCGTGCCCTTCGAGACGTCCATCGCCTCGGCCATTTCCTCGTAGCTCATGCCCTCGATCTCGCGCATCACGATCACGCCTCGGTGGTAGGGCGGTAGGGCCTCGAGCGCCTGCCCGATGCGCTCGGCGAGCTGGCGCCGACCCATGGTCTGGCCTGGGTCTTCGAGACGCAGCTCGCCGAAGAGCGGTTCCATGGTGTCGAGATTGTCGCTCTCCTCGATCTCGGCGTCGCGGCGTGAAGGCCGGCGCAAGAGGTCGATCGCGAGGTTTCTGACGATGCGGTAGAGCCAGGTGAAGAAGCTGGAAGACCCATTGAAGGCCTGCAGCCCCTTGAACACCCGTACGAAGGCCTCCTGGACGATCTCGCGCGCGTCCTGCTCGTCCCGGACCAGACTGAGAGCGATGGCGAACGCTCGCCGCTGGTGGCGTTCGACCAACTCTCTGAAAGCCTGGCGGTCGCCCTTCTGGGCGCGCTCGATGAGACCAGCATCGTGCTCCGTGTCGGCCTCGCGGGCCTGTCGGTTGGACGCCCGATCGCCAGGGCTATTCACGGGTATGACATTCTGATCACGTTTCCGTGTAGGTAGAAGGCGGGGCCCAGTCCAACCGGAGCTCGAAGGAGGGTCGGATTCTAACGCGGCGCGCACGACTGCCCGATAGCGGCTCACGTGAGCGGTCTACGCGCCGAACCCCCCGATCTTCCCGGCCGAGGAACCGAGACGCGAGCCCGAAGGGTTTGCGCGCGTGGGGAGGGGCCCCGCTGGATTTACGGAAAGCCGGGGAAACCGGGGTTCAGGGGGCGATCTTCGGGCCCGGGCTGCGGCGGCAGGGCCTCCAGCGTGAGCTTGAGGTCGAAAGTCCGCGACCCCCTCACGACGCGCAGCGTCACGGTACGACCCACACCCGCGAGGCTCGCTACCCAGCGTAGCCGGTCGGGAGTGCCAATGCCCTGGCCGTCGAAGGAGAGGATGACGTCGTCTGGCCGGAGCCCGGCTCGATCGGCGGGACCACCCGGCACCACGAAGCGCACGATGGCGCCGGCTTCGCTGCCCAGCGAGAGCCGCCCGAGGTCCTCCGGCATCAGCGCGGAGACATGCACGCCGATGGCGCTGCGCTCGATCTTGCCGTGCTTGAGCAGCGTCGGCAAAAGCTCCTTCACCATGTTCACGGGGATGGCGAAGCCGATGTTGTTGGCTTGCGCGCGAATCGCCGTGTTGATGCCGACGACGCGACCGCCCATGTCGAGCAACGGGCCGCCGGAGTTGCCGGGGTTGATGCTCGCGTCGGTCTGCAAGAAGTCGTAGTAGCCGGACTCGTCCAGGCCCTTCACGTCCTGGTTGGTGCGCCCCTTGGCCGAGATGATGCCCGCCGAAACGGTGTGTGAGAGGCCGAAGGGATTGCCGATGGCGACGACCCAGTCACCGACGCGGGTCGCGTCCGAATCGCCGAGCGGGACGTGCTGGAGGTTCTTCGCGTCGACCCGCAGTACGGCCACGTCGGTCGGAGGATCGCGGCCGACCACGGTTGCGTCCATCTCCTTTTTGCGGCCGAAGATGACGCGGATCTCGCTGGCGCCCTCGATCACGTGGTTGTTGGTCAGGATCAGGCCGTTCGGATCGAAGACGAAGGCGCTGCCGAGGCCCTCGCCGACCACTTGCCGGCGGCCGGAGATGCCACGACGCTCCTGCAGCGTGCGCACAAAGACCACCGCCGGATCGACGTTGCCCGCCAGATCCGCGAACGTGGCTGGCGCGGCAGCGGCAGGCACCGGAGCCAGTGGTGCCGGCGGCGGCGGGGTCGCGGTCGACAGCGACGGCACCGCCACCGCGCCCGAAGGCAGTGGTGACGGCGCCGGCGACGCCTTCGGTTTGCAGCCGGCCAGGCCCGAGCACAGGGCAAAAATAGCCAGCGCGGAAGTGATGCGGTTCACGTGGAGCGAGCTACTTCGACGTAACGCAACCTGAGGTCGTAGAGAGCCTGAGCCATCAGGCTCTCTTCTGGTCCGGTGAGGTTGCCTCGCGTCTTGTCCTGAAGCAGCGCCAGGAGATCAATCGTCTGGCGCGCCATGGGCAGGTTCACGTGGCGCTGGTCGTCCGACGGATCGGGGGCGTCTCCCAGATGCAGGAGCGCGGAGTGGCTGAGAGAAAGGACCAGCGTCGAGAAATCGACCGCCGGCAACTCGGGCGCGCCCTCGCTGGCCTTGCGGTAGTCGGTCTCACTCTGATCGACGTCCTCGTTTGCCATGACTCACCCCCAGTCGTCGTCGACCTTCTGCGCGGGCTCTTCCTTCTTGGGCTCGCCCTCTTCCTTCTTGGCCTCGCCCTCGCCCTCGCCCTCGTCCTCGTCCTCGTCTTCGTCCTCGTCTTCGTCCTCGTCCTCATCGTCGAGGTCGTCGTCGTCGACGGCGCCAGCCGAGGCGGTGCGCGCGGGCTTCTCGTCTTCGAAGTCGTCGTCGTCGCCGAACATGCGCGGCGGCGGCGCCGGCTGCGCGGGGCGCGCCAGCGTACGCACGACGATCACTTCACGCTCGGCCTCGGTCTGCAGCGCGGGCTGCTTGATGCCGATGTCGAGAGCGTCCTCGGCACGATCGGGCAGGGCAGCGAGGTGCTGCTCGACCTCGGCATCCGTGAGCAGTCCCTTCTTGAGCAGTCGCTCTCGCACTCGCACATCGAACTTCATTGAATCCGGAATCGCCATGATCGCTCCGTCAGTCGCTATAGCAGTAAGCCTGGGACACGGCGGCGCCAGTATCGGCGTGGCCGGCCCGGGGATCGAGGGGGCCTTTTCCTAGCCCCGGGAGGGCCCCCTTAGCAAGCGTTCGACCGGAACCAGGGCCTCCAGAGGTGAATTACCCCCGTCAGGCGCCCCCTCCAGGCGCTTTTCCGCCGCCAGAAGCTCCTCGGCGCTGGCCGGCCGGACCTCGCCGACCGCGATTTCGAAGCGCACGCGCTGGCCAGCGAGCGGGTGGTTGCCGTCGAGCACCACCGTGTCTTCGGTCACGTCCAGCACCTGGAGCAGCACCGGCCGGCCGTCTTCGCCCTCGGCGTCGAAGCGATCGCCCGGCGCCACGTCGGGGGGAAAGTCGCTCTTGTCGACCTCCACCACCGCCTTGGGGTTACGCCGGCCGAAGGCGCGCTCCGGCGAGAGCTCCACGTTGCGCTCGTCGCCCTCGCGCATGCCCTCCAGCCGCTCCTCGATCGCCGGGAGCAGTCCGCCGTAGCCGATCACGAGCGAGAGCGCGTCGGGGGCGTCGTGCAACGCCTCGCCCTCCTCGTCGAAGACGCGGTAGCGGAGGACGACGAACATGCCGGGACCGATCTGGTAGCTCAAGGGGTCACTCGTTCGAGAAGGCGGTGATGTAGCCTGCTACCGCGCTGGCCGCCACTGTCAGTGGACTGGCGAGGTACACCCGACCCGGGCCGCTGCGTCCGGGGAAGTTGCGGTTGACGGCACTGACCGTCACCTGACCCTCGTGCGTCGAGGCGCCCGGGCCCGCGCGGATGCAGGCGCCGCAGGCGGGATCCAGCAGCGTGGCGCCCGCCCGGCGGAAAACGTCGATGTAGCCGCGCTCCTCCGCGTAGCGCCGGATGAGCTGCGAGCCGAACTGGATGAAGAGCTCGACTCCGGGCGCGACCGTACGGCCACGGAGGGCGCGCGCGTAGAGATCCATGTCGCTGCGCTTACCGCCGGTGCACGAGCCGCCGTAGGCGATGTCGATGCGGACCCGCTCGCCGAGCTCGCGCAGCGACACGGCGTTCTTCGGATCGCCCGGGGTCGCCACCATCGGCTCCAGCAGCGCGAGGTCCAGCCGGAGCTCGGCCGCGTAGCTCGCTCCGGGATCGGCTCTCACCACGCGTGGCTCGAGCGCCGCAAGCGGAATGCCGCGCAGCGCCGCGAGCTCACCCAGCAGTCGCGCGTCGGGTTCGATCAAACCCGTGAACGCGCCGGCCTCGGCCGCCATGTTGGTCAGGGTCGCGCGCTCGTCGAGCGAGAGCCCCGCGAGGCCGTCGCCCCAGAACTCGAGCACCTTGCCGGCAGCGCCGCCGTTCTTGATCAGGGGCTCCCCCAGGAGCGCCAGCATGACGTCCTTGGCCGAACAGCCCTCGGCGAGCGCTCCGCAGAGCTCCACGCGCACGGTCTCCGGCACGCGCAGGCGCACGTCGCCCGTGACGAACGCGTAGGCCATGTCCGTGCTGCCCACGCCGAACGCCAGGCAGCCGAGCACGCCGGCCATGCAGGTGTGCGAATCCGTGCCGATCACGATCGCGCCCGGCTCGGCCAGCGCTTCGATCACCTTGTTGTGACAGATGGCCTCGCTGCCGCCGGGCTCCCCCTCGCGCGTGACCTCCCCGAAAAGCGTGAGCCCGTGGCGCTCGGCGAAGCGCTCCTGCTCGGCAGCGAGCAACCGCTGTTGATCGACGAGGCCGAGCCGGCGCTCGCGCTCGCCGAGCACGCGCTCCGCGAACGTCAGGTGATCGCGGAAGAGGTAAACGCTCTCGGGCTCGTGCAGGCGGAAATCATCGCCGAAACCCGAGCGCAAGAGCGCGCCGATCATGGCCGTCACGTAGTCGTGGCTGAAGCGCACGTCGGCGCGCGCAAAAACAGCGTCACCTGGCGCCACCGCGCCGCCCACGTGGGCAGCGATGATTTTTTCGACCAGCGTGTGAGCTCGCGGCGCACGAGCGGGGACTGGAACCTGGACGTCGCCCGCCAGGCGCGCGCGGCCGTAGCCGAAGAGCCCGCCCCGCCGAACGACCTCTGCGCTGAGCGCATCGAGCCCGCTCGTGAACGCGTCGATGGGCACCGCCTCGCCGGCGAGCAGGCGCTCGAGCAGCGTGAAGTCGGTGCTGGTCAAGATGCCGAGGTTCTCGGCGTTCTGCCGGTAGATCTTGGCGAAGCTCCTGGCAAATACCAGACGAATACCGGCCGCTCGCTGCGCGAACGGCGCCGTCTCGCGCGAGCTGCCCGAGCCGAAGCGCTCGCCGCCGACCAGCGCCTCGAAGCCGCCGCTCGCCACCTGTCCTTCGCGCACGCTGCCCTCGCGCAACCCCGTGAGGCAGTAGCCGGCGAGCTTTTGGTCGAAGTGATACGAGGCCCACGCAGGCGCCATCTCGTCCGTCGACACGTCGTCGAGCAGGCCTTCGGGCGCGCCGATGTCCTCGCCGACGAGCTGGCGCCGGATCGCGTCCGCGTCGCTCGCCAGGTACAGCACGCGCCCCTTCAGTGCGACAACCGTCACCGCCGCGCCCCGTCGAGCGCCAGCAGCGACAAGAGCCCGAGGCAGAGCTCCTCATTCGTGGGTTTCGGCTCGAGCTCTCGCGCCCGCTCGCGCAGCACCATGATGCGCTCCACGAGCTCCGCCGAGACGACTCCCCGCAGCGCCGCCGCGCGCGCCGGCACCTCGTTCGGAGGGCATTCGATCAGGGGCAGCAACTGCTCGGGCGTGAAGCGCGGCACACGCGCATCCTAGCAAAGGCTTGCCTCATGTGGCCGAAGGCGCGATGGTCGGGGCGCGTGAAGCGGATCTCCTGCCTTTTACTGCTGATCGCGGCCTGTGGTCGCGGCGGCGGCTCGCCTTCGACGTCGAGCGGCGCGCCGAGTGCGTCCGCTGGCGGTCCAGCGTCGTCGGGCGCGGCAGGCGGTGAGCTCCGCGCACCCAAACAAACCCCATTGCCCAACGAACGCGTCGAAATCCCGACCGGCGCCTTCCTGGCGGGCAGCATCCCCGGTGAGCCCGGTCGCAACCCGGAGCTCGAGCCGCGCCTGACCTCGATCGAGCTCGGTCGCTTTCACGTCGATCGCCTGCCCTACCCCAACGACCCGGCCAAGCCGCCCATGACGGGCGTCAGCTGGGACGACGCCCGCAAGCTCTGCGCCGAACGCGGCGCGCGCCTGTGCACCGAGCTCGAGTGGGAGAAGGCGTGCAAGGGCCCCGACAGCGACCCGTACCCGAGCGGCAAGGCCTGGAACCCGCGCTGCGCCGAGCAACCCGCGCACTGCGCCTCGGGCTTCGACGTGGTCGGCATGGGCGCTGGCTTCGCCGAGTGGACCGCGAGCGATCTCGGTGAACGCGCCGGCAAGCGCTCCGCCGTCGCACGCGGCGCGGCGCCCAAAGCATCCTCCGAAGCGCAC
This sequence comes from Polyangiaceae bacterium, assembly GCA_035539475.1. Lineage (GTDB taxonomy): Bacteria > Myxococcota_A > Polyangia > Polyangiales > Polyangiaceae > PMG-095. The sequence goes on along the minus strand of DATLIL010000892.1, from coordinate 874 downwards.
CGCTGCGCCTCACGCCAGCCGACGCCCATCGACTCGAAAACAGCAGAGCTCGGCTTCCGCTGCTGCTGGGGCGCTCCCAACGCGCGCGTGGTCCCCGAAGCAAAGGCCAGCGAGACCTTCCGCAAGGCCAAGCTCCCCGCCGAGCGCCTCATCTCGCTGCTCAAGGGCGACAAGCTCACCGAGGCGCTGGCCAAGGACGTGAAGTTCTTTCGTGAGCCCGACGGCGCCGAGACGGTCGTCAGCCGCGGTCCTGGCGAGCGCAAGGGCTTCGACTTCACGGTCGCGCCGCTGCTCTGGTCACCCGTCGCCGGCGCCGAGTTCCTCCTCATCAGCGCGCGCTCCGGCGAAAACACCTCCTTCGTGCTCGCCTACTACGTGCGCGGCGACGACGACTACGCCCTGGCCTCGAGCTTCGTCATGAAGGACGAGCCCGGACCCGTCGCCTTCGCCTACAGCAACGACATCCGCCCGCGGCTCCACTTCTCGAGCTGCTGGGGTTGCCCCGGCGAGACCGGCAAGATCCTCTTCCGAGCCCCCGAAAGAGTCGTCATTCTGCAGCCCTGAGCCAGTGAACACGAGACCTACGCCGGCCTGAGCTGTGATGATCCCCGGCTGCACACTTCGGGCTCGCTGCCGAGCTGCGAGAGCACGCCGCTCACGCACCGCGATTGCGAGAGTAACTATCGCGATCCGTTCATCGGCAGCGGCGAGGCGCCGGCCGGAGACACGTCGGTGCCGCTAGTCCATAGTCAAGAGTTCACCAATTCGTCGTTCGAATTCGGCGCATACGATGAAATGACTAGGTGCAACCGGTGACGAGTGTACGGCGTGCCGGACAGTCTCTTCCTGTGAAACCGAGTCCATGTTAGCGCTC
>DATLIL010000891.1:0-7600 GCA_035539475.1 Polyangiaceae bacterium | reverse complement strand
CAACCATATCGAGCAACTCATTCGCATTCTCATCGGCAACCTTCCTTCTCCCTGGATCGACTCACTCTGGCCGTCCCATCGAGCCGCGGAGGCTATCCGCACGCCTTCCGCCGAACAAGGCCCGGCGGTGAGCGACGAGTGACCCAAGACCCGTGACAGTGTCTGGCGCTGCTCTTGTCGCGCGCCGCCAGCGGGATAACGCTAGTTGGGCAGACGGGACACTGGAAATGATCGACCATCGATTCGCGCTCGGAGAATTCGAGAAGAGAGGACGCGCGACAGCGGCCTCGGATGAGCTCGCTCGACTTCTGCAAGAAGCCATAGCCGCGCGCCTGTCATCAGAAGTGGCACTCCTCGCCGAGTCGGTTGCGGCCGACTTGCGTGATCAGGGCCACGACCTCGTAGAGATCGGCCGTGAATCGCTCCCAGGCGGCCACGTCTGCGTGACCTTTGCCGATTGTTCGCAAGGCCGTGATCGACCGCACCATCGCCTGCGATTCAACCTGGATCTCGTCGTCTCGGCAGGCTTTCCAGGGTACCGCGACGATGTCGGCGATGAACCATGACGGCCCGGGAATTTTGCGGCTCTTGCGGGCGGGTCGTCCGCGGGATAGCGGAGTTAGGCGGACGACATGGTCGAGGATTTCGAAGTAGCCTTTCTCACTCGCCCTCCTCGTGGAGCGAACAAGCTACTCGTCTTGGTCGACGACGGGTATGAGGTCGAGGGCCCGCGGCTCTATCGCCAGTTCGGGAACCAACGCACGGACCCCGGTCCCCGTAGTCCAGTGGAGCTCGATGTTGATGGCGAGTTTCTCGGCACCTTGGTGTCGATGGCTGCTGTCGAACGGGCCCACCAGATCGTGGATGGCGTCCGACTCCCGGTCCTCACCACGGGCAAAGGAGGGCTCGGGGAATCGCAGCACGTGCTTCGAATTGTCGCTGACTTCACGACTGTCGAGTTCGCCTGGTGGTCAGTTTTGCCCGACGAGTGGAGCGCACTCAGGCCGCTTTTGGACCATCTCGAGTCACTGGCGAAGTTGTTCGAGACGGACGAGCCACGACGTTAATAGGCAAAAAAAACGCTGGCCTAGGGCGAGGGCAGATCTTGGGCGCAAGTCGGTGCAGAAGGAACCGCGCGCGCTCGAGGGCTGCTAGGCTCTGGCCGCATGATGCGGGCGTTGCGCTGGACCTTTCTCCTGGGCTGGGGAGCCACGGCCGTTGCTTGCGGCGATGGCTGCGGTCAGCAGGCGAGCAGCACGTCCGGCGCTGCGGGGGCGGCCGGCGCTGCGGGCACGGCTCGCCCGCGTCCGCAGGCTGCGTCGCGCTGCGTGAAGGGGAGCGACTGCGCGAGCGGCTTCTGTCTGCTGCCGGAGTGGGAGACCCGGGAGAAGCTCGGCCGCTGTGTCGACGGCAAGGCTGGCAGTTTTTGCTTCGGTGACCAGCAATGCCTGAGCAAAGCCTGTGTGTTCACGCCGAGCCCGGACTCGGGCCTGTGCCTCAACGTGCGTCCGCGTGAGATCTGCGACTCCGGCGGGTACTGCGACGAGGATGCCCGCTGCCAGGTCGGGCGCTGCGCCGACTCGGCGGCGCGATGATTGACTCGGCGTAGTCGCGCCTTGCGCGAAACAAATGACTACGAGTCGTTTGTTTCGAGTGCACACCAGAAGTTTTGACTATGGAGCGTTCTGGGCGACGACGATAGAACGCCATCGAATGACGAACACGGCTTCGCTCATTTCGGCGGGTCTCGTCCAACCGCTCCATGAGATCCCGTTCCATGGCAATGGGGTTGCCCCGCTGCTGCGACGGGTGTTGGCCGGGCCGGCGGTGCATCCGGAGCTCGAAAAGCACATCGTGGCGCACGAGATTCAGGCGGTGAGCGCGGCCAAGCGGTTTTACAGCGAGCCGCATGTCCACGACTGTGCGGAGATCAACGTGCTGCTGTCGCTGACGCGACTCGCTTTCGAGATCCGCCTGGGCGCCGATGTCTACATCGTCGAGGCGCCGGCCACGATTTACATACCTGCCGGCCTGGTTCACAGCGCAAACGTGATCGAGGGCAGCGGGTTCTACCTGGCCGTACTCGACACGGCTGATTATGCGGCTTCCGCGTCCCCTGCGGGTTTCCGAGGTGAGCAATGACGACATTCGAGAGCGACGACGTGCCGACGCCTGCAGCGGCGCTCGCGCGCATGATCAATGGGTATTGGCTCACGCAAATGCTGTACGTCGCGGCCCGCCTGGGCGTGGCAGACGCGCTGGCCGAGGCGCCTCGTACGGCCGAGGAGCTTGCGGAGCGCACCGGGTCGCACGCTCGCTCACTGTATCGGCTGCTGCGCACGCTCAGCGGCCTCGGCATCTTCGCCCAGAGCGAAGACGGACGCTTCGCCCTCACGGAAACCTCGAGCTTGCTCAGGAGCGACGTGGCCGGCTCCTTGCACGGACTTGCGCTCTACTCGGGCGACCCTCGCCAGTATCGCTACCGCGTCTGGGGCGAGCTCCACGAAACCGTGCGCACGGGGCAGCCGGCTTTCGCCAAGCTCGTGGGCATGAAGCCCTTTGCCTACCTGCAAACCCATCCCGACCTGGCGCGAGACTTCGACCGAGCGATGGACTCGTACAGCACCGAGTGCAGCGCGGCCATACTCGCGAAGTACGACTTCGGTCGCTATCGTTACATCGTCGACGTGGGTGGCGGCGGCGGGCGCATGCTGGCGGAGATCCTGCTACGGCACGCGACGCTGCGTGGGGCGGTGCTCGACTTGCCCGAGGTCGTCGCGCGCGCCAAGGAGCGCTTTCAGCGCGAAGGGCTGTCGGAGCGCGCTGACGGTGTGGCCGGCGATTTCTTCGAGCACGTGCCCGCGGGCGCTGACCTCTACCTGCTCAAGTGCGTGGTGCACGACTGGGAGGACGAGCGGGCCGCCGTCATCCTGCAGAGCTGCCGGCGCGCCATGTCGAAGGACGCGACGTTGCTGCTGGCCGAGACCGTGATCAGGCCGGGAGCAGGCGCGAGCCTGGGTAGCTTGATGGACATGAACATGATGGTCGTTCACGGCGGCCTCGAACGGACGCAAGCGGAGTTTGCCGCGCTTCTCCGTCGGGCGGACCTCGAGCTCAGCCGGGTGATCTTCACGGGCACGGGTGTCGACCTGGTCGAGGCGCGACCCGTCTGAGGGAGCACGACGTTGATCGCGATCATCGGTGCAGGCATCGGGGGCTTGACCACCGCCCTGAGCCTTCACGCAGCAGGACTACCTTGCCGCGTGTACGAGGCAGTGCAGGAGCCGAAGGCGATCGGTTGCGGCATCAACCTCTTGCCACATGCGGTGCGCGAGCTCTGCGAGCTCGGTCTGAACGGCGCATTGCACGGAAGCGGCATCCCGACCGCCGACATGATCCACTGCGACCGCTTCGGTAATCAGATCTGGAGGGCCGAGCGGGGGCGTGCGGCGGGCTATCGCTGGCCGCAGTACTCCATCCACCGCGGTGACCTGCAAATGATCCTGATGGACGCGGTTCGCGAGCGACTTGGCCCCTCCGCCGTACAGACGGGCTTGCAGCTTGCGCGCTTCAGCCAGACGGCGCGCGATGTGCGCCTCGAGCTGGAAGATCGCGGCCAGGGGCGTAAGGCCATCGTCACCGCCGACGTCCTCGTCGGTTGTGACGGGATCCACTCCTCGGTGCGGGCGCAGCTGCATCCAGGCGAGACCCGGCCGTCGTGGAACGGCATTCAGATGTGGCGCGGTGTCACGGAGGCAGAGCCATTTCTCGGTGGCCGAAGCATGATCGTTGCTGGCAGCAACCGGCGCGCCAAGTTCGTCGCCTATCCCATCTCGCGTCGCGCTGAACGGCGCGGGAGGGCGCTCGTCAACTGGGTCGCCGAGGTCTTGCTGGGAACCGACGCTGGAGCCGCCAGCGAGAACTGGGATCGCAAGGCGCCCCTCGCCGCCGTTCTGCCTCACTTCTCGGACTTTCGCTTCGATTGGCTCGACGTTCCGGCGCTGATCACGAACGCGTCCACCATCTACGAGTACCCCATGGTCGACCGCGATCCCTTGCCCTGGTGGACACAGGGCAGAGTGACCTTGCTGGGTGACGCCGCACACCCGATGTATCCGGTAGGGTCGAACGGTGGCTCGCAGGCGATCCTCGATGCTCGCGTTCTGGCCTGGGAGCTGGCGCGCTCTGCTGAGCCGACAGCCGCGCTGCAAGCGTACGAAGAAGCCCGGCGGCCTCGCACGAGCGAGCTCGTCATGACCGCCCGGAAAATGGGCCCGGAGCGCGTCCTTGCCACGGTCGAAGAGCGCGCACCGAACGGGTTTGGCCGGGTCGAGGACGTCCTGACACGCGCCGAGCTCTCGACGCTCGACGCCGACTACCGGCGCCTCACGGGCTTCGACGCGCAGGAGCTGAACCAGCGCCCCTCGTGGAGCGTGGTGCCGCGCCACGTCGGCTGAGTCAGCCTCCCGTGACCGCAGGTTTGGTTAGAAGCGGTAGCGGAGTGCGGCCTCGAGCGCGGGGAGGATCGGGGGCGAGTCGAAGCCAAAGTCCAACGAGCTATGCACTGGCTCGTCCGCACGTTCGGACCAGAACAGCAGGCCGCCGCCAAGCTGACCTTCGACGAAACTACCTCGCCACAAGTAGCCGAACGTGAGCGGGACGACGGTGGTCGTGACCCCAGACGTGACCAACCCGAGGCCGTCCCTTACAGCGTCTTCGCGGTAACGGTAGTAGCCCAAGGAGCAGTACGGGGAATCCTCGTTGCTGTTCGTGAAGTCGATGCGCATGAGGCCTCCGACCGTCCAACGCGTCGGCTCCGATTCCGTTTTCGGCAGGACCATTCCCAGCACCCCGACTGCGACGTGCTGAATGGGACGGATCCACAACGCTGGCACGACGAATGTCGGGGGAATGATGCCGGCGTGCAGACCGACGGCAAAGTGCTTGTCGACCGGAATCATCGGCTCGCTTGGACGCGGCGGCTCGTCCTCGTCCTCGGGCTCCGCCCAGTCACTGGGCTCCGGAGTGCGGCCCGAACGACTGGCTCGCTCAGCCGCAGCCGGGGCCGGCGCGCCGAAGACCAAGGCCAATCCCAGCGCGGGGCCGGCGAGGATCGGGAGGAGCCGGCCGGGCCACTGCATCGACCCACCTTAAGCCAACCGGAGAACAAAGGCGCGCGTCTCGTTCCGCGTTTGCGCCCCCACGTCCGGCGACAGCCGGCGTAAGGGGGCGCCCGGCGCGCGCAGCGAAGCGAGCACGCCGGGCCGTGCGCCGAGCCCAAGCACCTGGGGCATCAAAGAAAGTCGACGCCCCTGTGTTAGCCTGTGGTGGTGTGGGCGCTGCTCGAGCTCGTTCTGAAGATCCTCGGTGCGATCTCATTCGTTGCCAGGTCGCGCGAGCGCTACCGAAAGATCCGCGAGCGCCAGCGAGTGGAACGGGAAGGGAAGGCAGCGTACCGAGGCCGCGAGCTACGCGAACCGCAGCCACTGTGTCCTGCTTGCGCCAGCGCCGACAGCGCAAGTGACGACCGACTTACCTCGCCAGACCGATGACCCATCTGATTGTTCGCCGTGCGATGCTTGAAGACGCTGACGCAGCGGTGGCCGTGTTGAGGGGATCCATCACCAAGCTGTGCGTCGCGGACCACAAGAACGATGCGAAGACGCTCGATGCTTGGCTACAGAACAAGACAGTCGAACAATTCCGCGTATGGGTTCTGGACCCGAACCGTTACGTCGTCGTGGCTGAACACGATTCGGTTGTCGTCGGCGTTGCGGCGATTCACGCGAGCGGACAGATTCTGCTTTGCTATGTTCGACCCGGCCTGCAACGTGTCGGTGTTGGTGGAGCCATGCTCGCCGCGCTCGAAGGTCATGCTGCAACAATGGGGATAGCGAAGTTGCAGCTAGTGAGCTCATCTGAGGCACGTGCTTTCTCCGAGCGCAGTGGCTACGTTGGGGCGGGTCCGGCCACTCCAGGCTTCGGCTTGACGATGTGCTTTCCGTACGAAAAGGCGTTGCGCTAGGGCGAGCGACAGCCTGAAACTTCTGCACTGCATCGGCTGTCTGAAATGACCTGATGTCGAACCGCCTCCCGGTCACCGTCTACGTGATGACGGCGGCGATCCTCTCTGCTGTATCGGTGACGTTCGAGTGGGTATCTCCCATCGACACACCTGAAGGGGCGTGGGACTGGTATCGAGAAGTCGGCGTTCGCAACGGCCTCCTCGTGGTGGCCCAGCACGAGCCCCCGGGAGGCGGCTGGCGACTCGACCTCGATTGGCCGCGGTTCCCGCCTTTCCCGTTCTTCGCGGGGGCTGGCCCTGACAGCGGTGGCCTCTACATCGCCACGTGGTTCGCGGTCGGGCTCGTCGCGACCGTCCACGTTTTTCGCCGGAGACGACGAGCGGTCGCCTGCAATAACACCGGGGGCAGGGACGGCTAGCCTTTCGATGCCGTGACCACCCAAGGCTGGTGATCGCTGGAGTCCTTCGCGCGTTCGACGAGCTCCTTGCCGAAATCTTCCTCGGCCGCGAGCGTGTTGTGAGCGTGACAGCGCAAGGTGATGTTCTCCGCGGTGTGCTCGCCGCCCCAGGCGAAAGGTCGCAGGTGGTGGAGCTCGAGGCCGTGCGTCTCACGGCAACGCTGTCCAGTCTCGTCGCAATAGGTGCAGCGGCCCTGGTCACGCGAGAAGACCGCTCGGCGAACGGCGGCGGGCACGTGTCTTCCGCGCTGGCGCGGGTACTTCTGCTCAGCCTCGGGTGCTGGGGCATCGGGAGAGCGCTTCGCTGGTTTCCGAGGCTTCGAGGTCGCCGCCTGCTTCTTGCGCTGCAGGTCGGCCACCAGGGCACGCATCGCTCGCAGATGCAGTTCGTCGAGGCTGATGCGCGGGTCCGAATGAGAGAGCAGTGCCTTGGCTTCCTCCACGAGCTTCACGTACTCATCGCCCGCAGTGAATTGCACCTTGTAGCGTTCGGACTCGAGCCGCGCTGGCGCGGGTGATTCCATCGCGGGTGGCGCTTCTGTGCATGCGGTCTGCATCGGCTGCTCTGCGACGTCGTTCATGGTCTCGGCGCTGGTCGCCCACTCGCGCGGACGGTCGCCGGGCTCGAGCTCGCGAACCGGTACGAACGACTGCACGAACGCGCTCCAGGTCGGTGCACCCTGGCTCAGCCGCGCTGGCGCGGGCCAGGACCTCGACGAGGTTGTCTTCGGTGACATGGGGGCCGAGCATCAAGAGCCCCGTCAGATGAAGCTCACCGGTGGCGATGGCCTCCAGCAGCGCCGGAAAGCGGCGCACGAGACGAGCAGCAGAGACCCGACGGTAGGCCTCGTCTTCGGAGAAGCGTAGCTCGTAGATGCAGTAAACGTAGAGGCTGGAACAGGCTTTGCTGCGATGGAGGCCGCGCGCTTCCACCTCCCCGAGGTGGGCGAGCAAGGCGGCGAGGAGGTGGTTCGAACGTCCGACGAGACCGCGCGTGGCGGCGATGAGGTCAGCGTCGGAGAGCGCGGCAGGTGACGGCGTTGCAACGAACGAAACGGCGAGATTCGTGCTCGTTTGCATGGCAGCACCCTACACCCTGGTTTCCCGAGCTCCGTAT